>JBKDQY010000156.1:0-4021 GCA_046341655.1 Betaproteobacteria bacterium
GCGCCGCGCCGCGCGTGGCCGGCGCCTCCAGGCGCGGCAGCCGGGCCGTGTCGCCCTGCAGCAGCAGCTCGGCGTAGGCCTCGAAGGCCGTCTTCACGTCGGGCAGGCTGCCGTGGTCGGCGTCGAGCTTCCAGGTGCGCACGCCGGGCAGCAGAGCGCGCGCCAGCGGCACGCGGCCGTCGCCGCCGTGGCGGGCGTCGAGGTTGACGAAGCCGTCGGCCCCCCACTCGCAGCCGTCGGGCGTGAATTCGGCGTCGCCCACCACCAGCAGCAGCCGGTCGGCGAAGCGCGGCAGATCGGTGTCCTGCTGCGCGTCCAGGCGGCGTCGCAGCGCCACCGCGCGGTCGAGGACGGCCTGCGGCGGCACCCCCCAGGCGTAGGCCGCCTCGGCCGCCTCGCCGGCGTGGCCGTGCCACCAGTTGGCCTCCTGCACCTGCGCCAGGTCCTTGGCCGCCAGCTCGCGCCAGGTGTCGCTGCGCGCCAGGCCCGGCCGCGGGTCGAGCAGGTCGGCCTGCAGCTGGATGAAGCCCGGCATCTCGGCCATCAGCTGCCGCGCGCGGCGGTCGCGCAGCGGGCTGCCCAGGGCCGCCAGCGCATTGCCGAAGGTGTCGTCGCCCGACAGCACCTGCATCGGCGACCACGAGCCGCCGTTGGGCGTGCCCAGCATCAGCACGCGCGCGCCCTCGCGCTTGAGCAGCCGCTCCCAGGTGCGGGGCGCCTCGAGCTGCACCGTGCGCGCCAGCAGGCCGCCCATGCTGTGCGCGAGGATGCGCACCGGCTGCCCGCTGGCGCTGCGGCGGTCGAGCTCGGCGTCGAGCGCGGCGGCCAGGCGGCGCGCCTCGTCCTCGAGGGGGCGGCGCCAGTCGAACGCGAACTCGATGACCTCGTGCGTGGCCGCGAGGTGGTCCATCAGGTCGTCGTAGACCATGCCGATGGCGCCGTCGGGCTGCACGCGCTCGCTGCCGGGCTCCCAGGCCAGGCGCTCCAGGCCGGCCACGAGGCGCAGGCTCAGCCAGATGCGCGTGTCGCCGTCCTTCAGGTGGCTGCCCAGGATGCCGGGGATCACGAACACCGCCGGCCGCTCGGCCGGCACCGCGGCGTCCTCGCTGCCGCGCCGTGCCGCGCGCAGTCCGTCGCCGGCCTGGCCGGCCCACGACAGCCGGCCGATCGGGCGCCAGCCTTCGGGGTTGTCGTCGCGCAGCGCCGCCGTCACCGCGCGCACGCTGCGCTCGTTGGCGAAGTAGTTGAAGTGCGTGCTCCGGCCGCCCTGGTCGAGGAAGAAGCTCGCCTCGCCGCCGCGGGCACGGTCGCGCGGGGTGCCGCCGTACATGCTGGAGGTCTGCACGACGATGTCGTTGTCCGTCCAGTAGAAGGCGTCGGCCAGCAGCGTCTTGAGCCAGCTGCCCAGGCTGTCGCCTTCCAGATCGCCGGCCAGCACGCGCAGCTGGCCGGGGATGGGCTCGGCGGCCTCGTTGAGCCAGCGCAGCAGCGGTGCGTCGGGGATCATCGCCGCCAGGCCGGGGATCAGCGCCGGGTCGGCGCGGCGGCGCGCGACCTCGGTGATGAAGTCCAGCAGCGCCGGCGCCACGGGCAGCCCGGCGAGCTCCAGCGTCCACCTCAGCACCGAGAGGTAGGCGTCGAGCCGCTTGCTCGCCAGCAGCGTGCCGCGCGCCGGGCAGGCCACGCGCACCAGCCGCTCGACGACGATGCCCTTGGCCTGCACGGCGGCGGCCAGCTGCTGCAGCTCGGCGCGCTGGCCGGCATGGGCCTTGCCCCTGAAGAACGCGAGGTCGGCCGCCCCGAGGCCGCGCCCGGCCTGCCGGTCGCCGGCCACGCGGGCCAGCACCTCGGCCACGAGGCCGCCGCGCGAGTGCGTCAGCAGGTGCAGCCGCGCACCGGCGGGCAGCGCCTGCACCAGCGTCAGCGCGTTGGCCAGCGGGCTGGCGCCCAGCGTCGGGTGGTCCAGCGCGTACACCTGGTCTGCATAGCGGTCGAACAGCGTGGCCACCTGCTGCGGGTGCAGCGTCCAGAGCTTGCCGAAGGTGCTGACGGTCTCGACGAAGGTGCCGTGCACCATCACCAGGATGGGCTGCGCGCCGGCCGCCGGCACGGCCTCGACGCGGCGGCCGCTGCCCTTCAGCGGCGCCAGCGCGTCGCGCTGCAGGCGGTAGACGCCGGCCTCGACCTGGCCGTCGACATGGGCCACCACGCGGCCGGCCACGAAGTCGGCCGCCGGGTCCTTGAGCAGGCCCGTGACGACCTCCAGGCCCGCCAGCAGCACCTGGCCCAGCGAGCCCCTGCTGCGCGTGGGCGCGGCCTGCTCCAGCCCTGGCCAGCGCAGCTGCGCGGGCACCTTCACCTCGCCGGGCGCGGCCGCGCCGGGGCTGCGGCGCGCCGTGGCCTGCTGCGCGAGCATCAGGTCGCGCGCGGTGTGGGGGTGCAGCACCAGCACCGGTCCGTCGGCCAGGCGCAGCACGACCACGTCCTCGCCGGGCACGGCCTGCAGGCGCAGCATCTCGCCGCCGGCGCGCCGGGCCTGCAGGCGCGCCGCGTCCTTGACGGTGCCGCTGATGACGTCGGAACGCTGCGGCGCAGCGGCCCCCGCGCCGCGCGTGGCGGGCCGCGTGCCGGGCACGACGAAGGTCACGGGGCTGTCGTCGTCGCGGTGGGCCATGCGGTCGTCTCCTCGGGGCCCGCGAGCATCGGCGCAAATCGCGGCCGAATCAATACGGCCGCCGGCCCCGGCCTTGGCGAGTCTAGGGATCGAGCAGCCCGCGGGCGCGCTCGGCGCTGGCCTGCAGGGAGCGGATCTCGTCGGCCGTCAGCCGCCGCACCTGCACGGGCGCCACGCCGTTCAGCACCCCCAGGCGCAGTGCCGCCACGTAGCTCAGGTCGATGACGCGCCCGTCGGCGAAGGGCCCGCGGTCGTTGATGCGCACCACGATCTCGCGCCCGTTGGCCGGGTTGCGCACGCGGGCGTAGCTCGGGATCGGCATCGTCCGGTGCGCCGCCGTCATCGCGAACATGTCGTAGGGCTCGCCGCTGCTCGTGGGGCGGCCGTGGAACTTGCGGCCGTACCAGCTGGCGCCGCCGGTCTCGGCCAGCGGGCGGTCGTCGGTGAAAGGCACGTAGCGGCGGCCCAGCACCTCGTAGGGCTTGTTGGGGCCGCCGGCGCGGATGGGCTCGATGCGCGGCTGCGCGTCGGGCGTGCGGTGCAGGTCGGGCGGCACCCGCAGCGGCGGGCCGTCGCGCTCGCCGGGCGGCGGGGTCGAGGCGCAGCCCGCCAGCAGCGCGATGACGCCGAGCGTGGCTGCCGTGCGCATCGTCCTCAGTTGTTGAGCGTGCGCGACTGCTGCGCGTGCGTGAGCTCGATGCGCTCGCGCCGGATCGCGCGGCCGCCGGGATCGGATTCCTCGATGTCGACGGCCACCGGCACGCCCAGCTTGGGCGCGAAGTAAACCACGCGCGAGAACGTCAGCGTCCGCGCCGGCTTGCCCTCGGGCGTGTCGATGGCCTGGCCGGTGCTGCGGATGGGCAGCACCTCGAACTCGCCGGCCTGCACCTCCAGCACGCGCGGCGTGCCCACCTGCGCCTGGCCGCGCCAGGCGATGCGGCCCTGGCTCTTGTCGGCGCGCAGGTAGACCTCGGTGAACTGCACGGCGCGCGCATCGCCGGCCCGCGGTCGTGCCCACCACCAGGTCTCGGCCGGCTCGAAGCGGGTCTCGGAGCCGTCCTCGGCCTTGACGAGGACAGGCCGACCCTCGGGGTCGAGCAACCACAGGCCGCCGTTGGCGCGCAGCACGCCGGTGTCCTCGATCTTCTCGATGGCTATCACGTAGCTGGCCAGCACCTCGTCCTTGCGCGTGTCCACGCGCTCGTCGCTGAGCACGTCGCCCTCGGCATGGCCGAAGCTGTTGGAGCGCGTCTGGAAGACCGGGCGCTCGCCCCGGCCGGGCGCACGCTCGGTGCGGCCGTCGGTGACCTGCGCCGCGGGGGCCGAGGCGGCGGCAGCCGGTGCGGC
>JBKDQY010000157.1:0-10978 GCA_046341655.1 Betaproteobacteria bacterium
CGTCGGCCTCCTCGCGCATGGCAGCACCATCGAAGATAGGGCGCTCAGCCATCGCGCCGAACCCGCGCGCTGGGGGCCTCGGGTCAAGCGCATCGGCTTAACGGCGGAGAGTTGACCCCCCCCTGAGCGCCGGCGGCGCTCCCCCCCAGGGGGGCGCCGCCAGCGGCCGGGCAAAGCCCGTTCCGCGGCGGCCGCTTGATGTCGCGTCAGGGCCTGTCGGCCTGACGCACACCGTCGGCTATTGGGCGGTCCAGCCGCCGTCCACGGCCCAGGCCACGCCGCGCACGTTGGCGGCGGCCTCGGAGCACAGGAACACCGCGAGCTCGCCCAGCTGCTCGGGCGTGGTGAACTGCAGCGAGGGCTGCTTCTCGCCCAGCAGCGCCACGCGGGCCTCGTCGCCGCTGAGGCCGTCGCGCGCGGCGCGGGCGTCGATCTGCTTCTGCACCAGCGGCGTCAGCACCCAGCCGGGGCAGATGGCGTTGACGGTGACGCCGGTGGTCGCCAGCTCCAGCGCGCCGGCCGTGGTCAGGCCGACGATGCCGTGCTTGGCCGCCACGTAGGCGCTCTTGGCGGCGCTGGCCACCAGGCCGTGCGCGCTGGCGATGTTGACGATGCGGCCCCAGTTGCGCGCGCGCATGGCCGGGATGGCCAGCCGGCTCGTGTGGAAGGCGCTCGAAAGGTTGATGGCGATGATCGCGTCCCAGCGCTCGACCGGGAAGTCCTCCACGTTGGCCACGTGCTGGATGCCGGCGTTGTTGACCAGGATGTCCACCCCGCCCGCCGCGTCTGCGGCGAAGGCCATCATGGCCTCGATATCGGCGGGCTTGCTCATGTCGGCGCCGTGGTAATGCACGGGCACGCCCAGCGCCGCCACGCGCGCCTTGGCGCCGTCGACATCGCCGAAGCCGTTGAGCACCAGCGTGGCGCCCTGGCGCGCCAGGCTGGTCGCGATGCCCAGTCCGATGCCGCTGGTGCTGCCGGTGACGAGGGCGGTCTTGCCTTTGAGGTTCATGGGAAGCTTCTCCGGGTGCAGGGGTTGGTGGCGATTGTTCCACCCGCGGCCTGACGCCCGCCTTGACAAGAAACGATACGCAGCGATACCGCCGCGACAGGACGCCGCAGCGCCGTCTGCCGAGCATGGGCACACCGTTCACCCACCCCCGGAGTTGCCCATGAAGACCTGGATCAAGCGCACCCTCATCGGCGTGGCCGCCGCAGCCACGCTGCTCGGCGGCTTTGCCGCGTACGCCCACCGCGAGCACAGCCGCCTCGCCGGCCCCTACGCCGCATGGAAGCCGGTCTCGGCCGCCGAGGCCGCGCCGCTGCAGGGCCGGCTGATCGAGCGGGCCGCGCGCAGGCTCGATCTGGATGCCGCCCAGAAAGCCCGGCTGGCCGCGCTGGCCGAGCGGCTGCGCGAGACGCGCAACGCGGCGGTGACCACCAGCGCCGACCCGCGCGAGGAGTTCAGGGCCGCCATTGCCGGGCCCACGCTCGACCGCGGCCGCGTCAACACGCTGGTCCAGGCGCAGCTGGCGATGGCCGGCGCGCAGAGCCCGGCGCTCATCAACGCCGCCGCCGACTTCTACGACAGCCTGCGCCCGGCGCAGCAGGCCGAACTGCGCGCGATGCTGGCACGCCGCGTCGAGCGCCGGCACCTGGACCGCGATGACTGAACAGCGGCCCCGTAGCATCGCGCCATGACGCCCCCGCCCGCGACCCGCCGCCTGCTGCTCGTCGACGACGACGAGGCGCTGGGCGCGCCGCTGGCGGCGTTTTTCCGCCGCCACGGCATCGAACTGCAGCAGGCCACGCGCCCCAGCGACGCGCTGGCCCTGCTGCGCACCGGCGGCGCGGGCCGCTTCGACGCCGCGCTGCTGGACGTGATGCTGCCCGAGATGGACGGCTTCGAGCTGTGCCGGGTGCTGCGCCGCGAGCCGCCGCCGCTGGGGGCGCTGCCGCTGCTGATGCTCACCGCGCGCGGCGACGTGATGGACCGCGTCGTGGGCCTGGAGCTCGGCGCCGACGACTACCTGCCCAAGCCCTTCGAGCCGCGCGAGCTGCTGGCGCGGCTGCAGACGGTGTGGCGGCGCAGCGCCGCGGCCGCGACGGCCGCAGCGCCCGCGGCCCCGGCGCCGCTGCACTTCGAGCGGCTGAGCATCGACCCCGCGCGCCGCACCGTGCGGCTCGACGGCCGCGCGGTGGAGCTCACCGGCACGGAGTTCGAGCTGCTGCTGATGCTGGCCGCCGTGCCCGGCCGCGTGTTCGGGCGCGACGACATCCTCAACCGGCTGCGCGGCCATGCCGCCGAGGACATCCACAGCCGCGCCGTCGACCTGCTGGTCAGCCGCCTGCGCCGCAAGCTCGAGCCGCTGGACGTGATCCACACGCGGCGCAACGCCGGCTACCTGTTCGCCGGCGTGCGCACCTGACCGCATGGCCGCGCTCGCGTCGCTGCGGCAAGCCGCGCACCGCTTCCGCCACAGCCTGAAGCTGCGGCTGCTGGCGCTGTTCCTGCTGCTGGCGCTGGTGCTGGGCCTGCTGCTGCTGGGCACGCTGCAGCGTGCGCTGCAGGGCGGCTGGCAGGGCTACGCGCAGCCGCTGGCGGCCGACTACGTGGACCGCCTGGCCGCCGAGATCGGCACGCCGCCCGATCTGGCGCGCGCACGCGCCATCGCCGAGCGGCTGCCGGTGCGCGTGCGCATCGACGGGCCGGTGCTGCGCTTCGACAGCCATCCGGGCCGGGGCTACGACCACGACGACGACGCCGACGACCGCCCCGGCGGATGGGGCCTGGCGCGCGCACTGTCCGACGGCCACGTGCTGCGCTTCGGCCTCGTGGCCCCGCCCGACGGGCAGCGGCCGCGCCGGCTGGGCTGGATCGCGCTGGCGCTGCTGGCTGGCGTCACCGCGCTGGCCTACCTCGCGGTGCGGCGGCTGCTGCGGCCGCTGGACGCCATCGGCGCCGGCGTGGCCGCCTACACCGAGGGCCGCTTCGACCGGCCGATCGCCGCCTTCGCGCCCGATGCGCGCAGCGGGCGGCTGCGCGACGACGAGCTCGGCGCGCTGGCCAACCGCATCGACGGCATGGCCGGCAGCCTGGCCGCGATGCTCGAGGCCAAGCGCACGCTGCTGCTGGCCATCAGCCACGAGCTGCGCAGCCCGCTGACGCGCGCACGGCTCAACGCCGAGCTGCTGGACGACACGCCCGAGCGCGTGGCGCTGCTGAAGGACCTGGCCGAGATGCGCGACCTCGTGGCCACGCTGCTGGAGAGCGAGCGGCTGCAGCAGGGCCACGCCGCGCTGCAGGCGGCACCGCTGGACCTGGCCCCGCTGCTGCGCGAACTGGCAGCCGAGGACGGCGCTGAGCCGGACATCGCCGTCGAGCCCGCGGTGGCCACGCTCGACGAGACGCGCATCCGGCTGATGCTCCGCAACCTGCTGTCCAACGCGCGCCGCCACGCCGTCGGCGCGCCACGGCCGCCGCAGCTTTTCGTTCGCGCCGAGCCCGACGGCCGCTGGGCCCTGGGCCTGCGCGACCACGGCCCCGGCGTGGCCGACGAGCAGCTGGCGCGGCTGGGCGAGCCCTTCCACCGGCCCGACGCTGCACGCACGCGCAGCGCCGGCGGCGTGGGCCTGGGGCTGCACCTGTGCCGGCAGGTGGCGCAGGCGCACGGCGGCGAGCTGCGCATCCGCAATGCCCGGCCCGGGCTCGAGGTGGCGATGGTGTGGCCGCACCGGGGCCCGGGCCGCTGATCCGGCGCCTGCGGGCGCATGAGCCGGGCTCGGGAACCCCGCGGGCCTGCAAATTTGTCCCGGCCGTCGCGCCACCAACCGGGCCATGCGAGATCGATAATCGTTGCATGTCCCGGACACCCTGGCCCTGCTTCGAGATGGCCTGGGCCCGCATCGCCCGGCGGGCCGCGCATGCAGCCTCCCGGCTGGTCATCGTGGCGGTCGGCACGCTGGCGGCCGGCGGCCTCGTCGGGCCGGCCGCGGCGCAGTCGCCTGCGCCGTCCGTGGCAGCGCCGGAGTCGACGGCAGCCAGCGGCGCGCGACTCGCGCTGGTGATCGGCAACAACGCGTACGCCGTCGGCCCGCTGCTCAACCCGGTCAACGACGCCCGCGCGATGGCTTCCACGCTCGAGGCCGTCGGCTTCCAGGTGCTGCTGCGCACCGACGCCAACCTGCGCGAGATGATCGGCGCGGTGCGCGAGTTCGGCGAGCGCCTGCGTGCCGCCGGCTCCGGGGCCGTGGGCATCTTCTACTACGCCGGCCACGGCTTTCAGATCAAGGGCCGGAACTTCCTGATTCCGGTGGGCGCGGACATCACGCACGAGGACGAGGTCGCCTACCAGAGCCTGGAGGCGCAGGCCGTGCTCGACAAGATGGAGTCGGCCGGCAACGGCACCAACCTGCTGATCCTCGATTCGTGCCGCGACAACCCCTTCGCGCGCAGCATGCGCAGCGCCACGCGCGGCCTGGCGCAGATGGACGCGCCGGTCGGCACACTGGTGGCGTTCTCCACGGCACCCGGCTCGGTGGCCAGCGACGGGCGCGGCAGCAACGGCCTGTATACCAGCCACCTGCTGGCTGCGATCAAGCGCCCGGGGCTCAAGGTCGAGGACGTGTTCAAGGTGGTGCGCAACGGGGTGCTGCGCGACTCCAACAACCGCCAGCAGCCCTGGGAATCGACCGCGCTCACGGGCGACTTCTTCTTCGTGCCCCCGGTCGAGGCGGCCGCGGCGGTGGCGGCTGCGCAGGCTGCACTCGACGACGCCCTGTGGGAGACGGTCAAGGACGCGGCCAGCGCGGTCGAGGTGTCGCTGTACCTGCGTCGTTTCCCGGCCGGTCGCCACGCCGCGGCCGCGCGCGGGCGGCTGCAGGCGATGGGCGTCGACACAGGCCCCACCACGGCTGCCCTGGCGCCAGCCGTGGCGCCGGCCACGCCGGTCGTCGCGCCGACGCCCGCGCCCGCTGCGATCGAGCGCCCGCCAGTGGCTGCGGTGCGCCCCGCCGCGGCGCGGCCGGCTCCGATGGACGACCGCGAGATCACCGAGATGCTGCGCCGCGAGGCCGAGGAACGCGAGCGGGCGCACGGCGAGACCGAGGCCGAGACGATGCGGCGCCTGACCGAGATCACGCGCTGGGGCGACGAGGACACCGCTCGACGCCCGACGCAGCCGCGGCGCAGCGAGGGCGGCCTGGCCGAAGGCGACCGCTGGCGCTATGCGGTGCGCGACCTGATGCGCGACGAGTTCGTCGGGCAGTTCCTCTGGCGCATCGACCGCATCGAGCCCGACGGCGGCCTGTGGATCGGCGACGGCGCGGTGCAGGCAGACGGCCGAGGGCAGCTGCGGGTGGTCAACGAGGCCCGCACCGGCAGCTGGGCGACGTGGAGCCCCGGTGTTCCGGCCGCCGAGGTGGCCGCCGGCGGCACCCGCGCCCGGCGCGACATCGAGACGCGCTACCAGTCGCGCACGGCCGACGGCATCATGACCCGGGCCGATTTCTCCGGCTCGGTGCGCGTGGGCGCGAGCGAGCGCGTCACCACCGAGGCCGGAAACTTCGACGCGGTGCGGATCGACGTCGACCTTCGCGGCCGCGCCGAGCGCAGCAACGGCACGCGGCCTTACCTGGTCTGGCGCCACACCTACTGGTACGCGCCAAAGGTCGGCATGCCCGTGGCGATGCAGTTCGACGAGCGCGCCGACGGCCAGATCGAGCGCCGCATCCGACACGAGCTCACTGCGGCCGACGTGCTCGAGGTCGGCCGCGTGCTGGCCCGCGGGCTCGCGCCCTGAGGGATAGCCCGGCGCGGCATTGATCTCTCTCAAGTCGCGAACGCCGTCCCCCGCCGATCATGGCCGCCACAGGCGGCAAGGCGCCTGCGCGAGGGGAGACCACTCATGCGAGCCTTCCGATGAGCACGGCGGAAGCATCCCGCTGGCCGAGGATCGTCAAGGATCCGCAGGCGTTCGGGCGAGCGCCCAACCTGTCCGACCCGGCGGCGACGCGCGAGCGGTTCGACTGGGGCGATGCCCGCGGCTGGCTCGACGGCCTGCCCGGCGGCGCCGGCCTGAACATCGCCTTCGAGGCGGTGGACCGCCACCTGATCCACGGCCGCGGCGCGCGCACGGCGCTGCGCTGGATCGGCAAGTCGGGCGAGCGGCGCGAGCTCAGCTACGCCGATCTGGCCGCCGCCAGCAGCCGCTTCGCCCACGCGCTGGCCTCGCTGGGGCTGGGCGCCGGCGACGGCGTCTTCGTGCTGATGGGCCGCGTGCCCGAGCTGCATGCCGCGATGCTGGGGGCGCTGAAGGCGCGGGCGGTGGTGACGCCGCTGTTCTCGGCCTTCGGGCCGGAGCCCATCGCCACGCGCTGCGAGATGGGCGACGCGCGGCTGATCGTCACCACGCCCGAGCTGTACCAGCGCAAGCTGCGCGCGCTGCGCGGGCGGCTGCCGCGCCTGTCGCACGTGGTGCTGGTGGGTGATGCGCCGCCGGCGCTGCTCGACGACCCCGGGGTGCACCGCTGGGCTGCGCTCGTGGATGCGCAGCCGGGCAGCTGGACCATCCCGCCCACCCCGCCGGATTCGCCCAGCCTGCTGCACTTCACCAGCGGCACCACCGGCCGCCCCAAGGGCGCGCAGCACGTGCACGAGGCGGTGGTGGCGCACGCGATGACGGGGCGCTACGCCCTGGACCTGCACGACGACGACATCTACTGGTGCACCGCCGATCCCGGCTGGGTCACCGGCACCAGCTACGGCATCGTCGCGCCGCTGGTGTGCGGAGTCACCAGCCTCGTCGTCGAGGCCGAGTTCGACGCCGCCAGCTGGTACGACGTGCTCGAGCGCGAGCGCGTCAGCGTCTGGTACACCGCGCCCACCGCCATCCGCATGATGATGCGGCTGGGCACTGGGCCGCTGGCCGGGCGCGACCTCTCGGCGCTGCGTTTCATGGCCAGCGTCGGTGAGCCCCTCAACCCCGAGGCCGTAGTCTGGGGCCGGCAGGCCTTCGGGCTGCCCTTCCACGACAACTGGTGGCAGACCGAGACCGGCGGCATCATGATCGCCAACGTGCCGGCGCTGGACATCAAGCCCGGCTCGATGGGCCAGCCGCTGCCGGGCGTCACCGCCGCCATCGTGCAGCGCGGCTCCGACGGCCACGTGCACCCGGTGGGCGCGGGCATCGACGGCGAACTGGCGCTGAAGACCCCCTGGCCGTCGATGATGCGCGGCTACCTGAACGAGCAGGCGCGCTACGACAAGTGCTTCGACGGGGAGTGGTATCTCAGCGGCGACCTCGCGCGCCGCGACGAGGACGGCTACTACTGGTTCGTCGGCCGCGCCGACGACGTCATCAAGTCCGCCGGCCACCTGATCGGGCCCTTCGAGGTAGAGAGCGCGCTCATCGAGCACCCGGCGGTGGCCGAGGCCGGCGTGATCGGCATCCCCGACGACACGGTGGGCGAGGTGGTCAAGGCCTTCGTCGCGCTCAAGCCCGGCTTCGAGCCTGGCGACGCACTGATGCGCGACCTGCTGGGCCACGCGCGCAAGCGGCTGGGCGCGGCGGTGGCGCCGAAGTCCATCGAGTTCCGCGCCAGCCTGCCCAGGACGCGCAGCGGCAAGATCATGCGGCGGCTGCTGAAGGCGCGCGAGCTGGGCCTGCCCGAGGGCGACCTGTCCACGCTCGAGAGCGACGAGAAGAAGTGAGGGCGCAGCATGACCGCGAAGATCCACCTCGACCGCGCCCACCTGCACCACCTGTGGCGGCAGATGCTGCGCATCCGCCGCTTCGAGGCCAAGTGCGTGGAGCTGTACCAGGCGCAGAAGATCCGAGGCTTCCTGCACCTCTACGACGGCGAGGAGGCGGTGGCGGTGGGCGTGTGCAGCGCGCTCGACCCCGCGCGCGATGCCGTCGTCGCCACCTACCGCGAGCACGGCCAGGCGCTGGCGCACGGCGTGCCGATGGCGCCGCTGCTGGCCGAGATGATGGGCAAGGCGGAGGGCTGCTGCCGCGGCCGCGGCGGCTCGATGCACCTGTTCGATGCCAGCCGGCGCTTCTTCGGCGGCAACGCCATCGTCGGCGGCGGGCTGCCGCTGGCCGCCGGCATCGCGATGGCCGACCAGCGGCTGGGGCGCGGCGCGGTGACCGCCTGCTTCTTCGGCGAGGGCGCGGTCGGCGAGGGCGTGTTCCACGAGACGATGAACCTGGCGCAGCTGTGGAAGCTGCCGGTGCTGTTCGTCTGCGAGAACAACCTCTACGCCATGGGCGTGCCGCTGGAGGACAGCGAGGTCGAGACCGAGATCTGGCGCAAGGCCGGTGCCTACCGCATGCCGGCCGAGCGGGTCGACGGCATGGACCCGGTGCAGGTGGAGGCCGCCGCCCGGCGCGCGCTGGAGCACATCCGCTCGGGCGCCGGGCCGTTCTTCCTGGAGGCGCGCACCTACCGCTTCCGCGCCCACTCGATGTTCGACACCCAGGCCTACCGCAGCAGGGAAGAGGTCGAGGGCTGGAAGCCGCTGGACCCGGTCGAGCGGCTGAGGGCCTGGATGGCGGCCAACCACCAGCTCTCGGATGCCGAGGCCGCCGCCATCGAGTCCGCGGTGGCTGCCGAGATCGCCGCCGCGGTGGCCTTCGCCGAGGCCGGCACGCTGGAGCCCGTGGGCGACCTCGAGCGCTTCGTGCTGATGGACCGCGTGGTGCAGGATCCGGCGCCGGGGGCGCGGCCATGACGGCCCCGCTGCGCACGAGCTACCGCGAGGCCTGCCGCCAGGCCCTGCGCGACGCGCTGGCCCGCGACCCCCGCTGCTTCGTGATGGGCGAGGACGTCGGCAGGTACGGCGGCTGCTACGCGGTGACCAAGGGGCTGCTGGAGGAGTTCGGGCCCCGGCGCATCGTCGACACGCCGCTGGCCGAGAACGGCTTCACCGGCATCGGCATCGGCGCCGCGCTGGCCGGCCTGCGGCCCATCGTCGAGATCATGACCTGCAACTTCAGCCTGCTGGCGCTGGACCAGATCATGAACAACGCGGCCACGCTGTCGCACATGAGCGGCGGCCAGTTCGCGGTGCCGCTGGTCATCCGCATGGCCACCGGCGGCGGACGACAGCTGGCGGCGCAGCACTCGCACAGCCTCGAAGGCTGGTACGCGCACATCCCGGGTCTGAAGGTGCTGGTGCCCGGCACGGTGGAGGACGCGCGCTTCATGCTCGCCGCCGCGCTGGCCGACCCCAACCCGGTGCTGCTGTTCGAGCACATCGTGCTCTACAACACCGAGGGCGAGCTCGACCCGGCCGTGACGGCGGTGGACATCGAGCACGCCCGGGTGCGGCGCGCCGGCCGCGACGTCACGCTCGTGACCTACGGCAACAGCCTGCCCAAGTGCCTGGCCGCGGCCGCGGCGTTGGCCCGGGACGGCATCGAGGCCGAGGTCGTCGACCTGCGCGTGCTGCGGCCGCTGGACATGCCGACGGTCGTCGCGTCGGTTGCGCGCACGCGCCGCGTGGTGATCGTCGACGAGGGCTGGAAGAGCGGCTCGATCTCGGCCGAGATCGCGGCCCGGCTGGCCGAGGACGCGCTGTACGAGCTCGACGCGCCGGTGCGCCGCGTCTGCAGCCGCGAGGTGCCGGTGCCGTATGCCGCGCACCTGGAAGAGGCGGCCTTGCCGCGGGTGGACGACATCGTCGCCGCCGCCCGTTCGCTGTGCCCTGCGCGCCGGGGCGGCTGAAGATGGCCGAGTTCACGATGCCCGCCCTGGGCGCCGACATGGAGACCGGCCGCGTCGTGCAGTGGAACGTCAAGGCCGGCGACCGGGTCAGGCCGGGCGACGTGGTCGCCGTGGTCGAGACGCACAAGGGCGCCATCGACGTCGAGTGCTTCCTCGACGGCGAGATCGGCGATCTCGTGCCGCTGGGCGAGGACCTGCCGGTGGGCGCCGTGCTGGCGCGCGTGCGCACGCCGGGCGAAGGTGCGGGCGCCGCGGCCACGCCCGTGCCGGCATCGGCAGCCCCGGCAGCCGTGCCCGCTGCGGCGGCCACGCATGAGGCCGAGGCTGCGCCCCGGGGCGCGACCCCCTCGCGCGCCCGCGTCACGCCCGTCGCCCGCCGCCGGGCCGGCGAGCTGGGCCTGGACGCCGACGGCCTGGCGGGCACCGGCCCGGATGGCGCGGTGACCCTGGCCGACGTCGAGCGCGCTGCCGCCCTGGGCGTGAAGCAGCCCGCAGCGGCCCGCGTCGAGGCCGCCGCATCACCGCGCGTCGCCCGGGGCGGCTTCGATCCGGCCCAGATGCGGCAGGTCATCGCCGCCGCCATGGGCAGATCGAAGCGCGAGATTCCGCACTACTACCTCTCGACCACGGTCGACTTCGGCCGGGCCCAGGCTTGGCTGGACGCCTACAACGCCGAGCGCGATGCCGTCGATCGCCTGCTGCCGGCCGCGCTGCTGCTGAAGGCCAGCGCCCTGGCGCTGGTGCAGGTGCCGCAGCTCAACGGCTTCTACGAGGACGGCGCATTCCGCGCCGGTGCCGGCGTGCACGTCGGCTGGGCCATCGCGCTGCGCGGCGGCGGGCTCGTCGCACCTGCCCTCCGCGATGCCGACAAGCTCGCGCTGCCGGCGCTGATGGTCGCCCTGCGCGACCTGGTGCAGCGCGCGCGTGCCGGCGGCCTGCGCAGCTCGGAACTCACCGACCCCACCATCACCGTCACCAGCCTGGGCGAGCGCGGCGCCGAGAGCGTCTACGGCGTGATCTACCCACCCCAGGTGGCGATCGTCGGCTTCGGCCGCGTCGCCCAGCGGCCGGCGGTGGCGGACGGCCAGGTCGTCGCGCGGCCGCAGGTCACGGTCACGCTGGCGGCCGACCACCGCGCCAGCGACGGCCACCTCGGCGGCCAGCTGCTGGCCGCCATCGACCGGGCGCTGCAGTCCCCGGCCACCCTCTGACCCGGAGAACCCCGATGACCGACCACGAGATCCGCGCC
>JBKDQY010000158.1:0-41680 GCA_046341655.1 Betaproteobacteria bacterium
CACGGGCGCGCCGCTGCTGGGCGCCGCAGGCCGCGTCTCGCTCAGCCGCAGCGATGCGCTGCTGAACCGTCAGTCCGACGGCACCGAACGGCTGGCTGCCAGCGTGAGCAAGGTCGTCAACGCCGACGGCAGCAGCACGTATTTCGTCCAGCTTCCCGAGGGCCTGGCGGGCCGCGAGGCCCTGCTGAGCTTCGATCTGCTAGGCTTTGGCGCGCTGACGAGTGCGGTGACGCTGCGCGACGTGCGTTTCATGAGCGCGCCGCTGGCCGCGCCCGACACGCTGGCGCTGGACGAGGACGGCACCGCCAGCGGCGACGTCACGGCCAACGACATCACGGCGGGCGCAGCGATCGCGACGGTGGAACTCATCGGCGGGCCGCTGCACGGCAGCCTGAACCTCGGCGCTGACGGCCGCTACAGCTACCGCCCGGCGGCCGACTTCTTCGGCAGCGACAGCTTCAGCTATCGCTTGACGGACGCCGCGGGTCGCACCTCCAATGTAGCCCTGGTGCAGATCGCGGTGCGCCCGGTCAACGACGCGCCGACGCTGCCCGACCGCAGCGCCGAGGCGCTGGCGGGCCAGCCCCTGGTGCTGGATGCGCGGGCGGGTGCCGCCGACGTGGAGGGCGACCTGCTGACGCCGCGGCTGGTGCAGGGCCCGGCGCACGGCACGCTGGTGCTGGGCGGCGACGGCAGCTTCACCTACGTGGCCAGCGCGGGCTACCGCGGCAGCGACCAGTTCACGTACGTGGTCAGCGACGGGCAGGCCGATTCGCGCGTGGCCACGGTGGCGATCACGGTGCTCGCTGCCAGCCAGCCGCCGCAGGCCGCCGACAGCACGGTGACGGGGGTCGAGGACGAAGTGCTCGTGCTGCGCTGGAGCGACTTCGCCGTCACCAGCCCGCAGGGCTCGGAACTGACGCTGGGCGTGCGGGTGCTGCCCGCGGCAGGCCGGCTGGAGCGGCGACTGGACAGCGGCGCATGGGTTGCGGTCCAGGTGGGCGACAAGCTCGGCCAGGCGCTGGTGCTGGCGGGCGGGCTGCGCTTCGTGCCCGAGGCCCACGCAGCCAGCGGCGAGGGCGCCGCGACGGCGGGCGACGGCAACCGGCGGCCGTACTACGGGCGGCTGCGTTTCGCGGCGCTCGACGGCGCGCTCAGCAGCGCCGAGGCGGAGCTGCGGATCGACATTGCCGCGCGCGCCGACGCGCCGACGCTGCAGCTGCAGCCGCGCAGCGTGGCCGTCAGCCGCGAGCTGCTCTTCACCGACTGGGAGGGCGCGGCCAACCCCAACCGCAGCGCCACGGTGGTGGCGGGTCCGCAGCTGCAGGGCTGGACGCTGACGCCGCCACAGCCTGGGCGCACGGCGGCCTTCGAGGTCTTCGCGAACAACGACCTCATGCGCAACAGCAGCGGCAACGGCGTGGTGGTCTCGGCGCCGGGCGGCGGCGGCAGTGGCTGGCTGCGGCTGCAGAACGGCGGCGGCGCCACGGCGTACCAGACGCTGGGCATCGAGCGACAGGTCGAGACGGTGGCGGGCGCGCGCTACACGCTGCAGCTCTGGTATGCCGCGTCGCCGGGCTTCGCGCAGGCCAACGGCACCATCGGCATCTACGTCGACGGGGTGCAGGTGGCGGTGCACGGCGCCAGCAGCCCGCTGAACGCACTGAACTGGCAGTCGCTGAGCTTCGGCTTCGACGGCAACGGTCAGCCGCGGCGCGTGACGGTCCAGCTCGAGGGCGGCAACGCTGCGGCCACGAGCCCGGCGAACCTGCGCTCGGCCAACCTGGACGGGCTGCGCATCGTCGAGACGCTGCCGGTGACGGCCGGGCGCGTGTACGCCATCGAGGGCCAGGTGGCGGCGCTGCCGCAGCTCGTGGCGGCGCTGGTGGACAGCGACGGCAGCGAGCGGCTCGCGCTGTCCATCGAGGGCCTGCCGGAGGGCGCGGTGCTGGGCGACGGCGTGAACAGCCGCGCGGTGGGCGCGGGCGGCGCGGTGGACGTGACGGGGTGGAACCTGGGCGGGCTGCAGCTGCAGCTGCCGGCCGGCCTCATCGGTAGCCGCGAGCTGACCGTGCGCGCGACCAGCACCGAGGCGGCCAACGGCAGCCAGGCGGCCAGCACGCGCAGCGTGACGCTGACGGTGCTGCCGGGCCCCGCGGCCGTGACGCCGCCGGGGGTGAACCCATACGTCAGCATGACGACCGGCACGGGCACGAGCGAGCAGCCGGGCGCGGCCGCCGTGCAGCGGATGACGGCGGTGCGGCAGGACGACGGGCGGGCCTGGGCGCTGGCGCTGGCAAGCGGGGCGCTTGCCGACGGGCCGGCGGCACCGTGGGTGCCGCGCGTGTCGTCGCGCGACGAAGAGGCCGAGCGCGAGCGGCAGCGCCGCGAGTCCGAGGCCTGGATGGCGAGCCTGGAAACGGCAGCCCAGGAGCAGTGGCGCGCGCTGGTGGGCGGCCGCGGGCCGTCCGAACGCCCGGTGTATCACTAGAACGAGGGGGTTCTCAGGTGAATCACCGGGCACACCCTTCGCAGACCAACGCATCATCGAATCCAGGAGAGTCCAACATGAGACGACAACTGCATGTCATGGCCGCCGCGGCCCTGCTCGCCGCGGCACCCCTGGCCCACGCCGACGTGGTCACTTCCACGTTCGGCACCCAGGACGCGTTCGGTTTCGTCACGGGGCCGGTGAGCGGCCAGGAGTTCTCCACCTTCAACCTGTTCGACTGCGGCAGCACCGGCGGGCTGGCCGACTGCGTCAGCTTCGAGACCTTCACCTTCATCCACAGCTACACGCCGGCCGGCACCGCCACGCAGGCCACGCTGCAGTTGTTCACGGCTGGCTGGGGCCTGTACGCACCGGCCGAGGTGTGGGTCAACGATGTCTTCGTGGGTTCGCTGACCGACGGCGAGGACAACACGGGAACCGAGACCGCATGGCTGGACACGTTCGACCTCACACCGTATCTGGCCAGCATCAACCTGACGGGCAACGACCGTGTGCAGATCCGCGTCGCCACGGGCGACCCGCTGGTGCTCGACGGCGGAGGGCTGGACTACTCGATCCTGCGCGTGCTGTCGGGCTCCACGGGCGGCGCGGTGCCCGTGCCGACCACGCCGGCGCTGCTGCTGGCCGGGTTGGCGGCCCTGGCGCTGGTTCGACGCCGGGCCTGAGGACGCTGCCGTCCCTCAAGGGGCAAGCCGGGCCGAACAACGCCTCGCGCCCCGGCACGGGATCGCCGGCCGCCCGGGCATGTCGCCCTGCGACGGCCTGGAACCCCCTGCTCGATCGGTGATGAATCCCCTCGTCCTCTTCGTCAGGGTCGCGGCCCTGTGCGGGCTGTTCTGCGTCGCGCAGGCGTCGAGCGCCCAGGGCCTGCTGCTCGAGCTCCACGCCAGCGTGCTGGCGCGCGACCCGGGCCTGCGTGCCGCCCAGGCCCAGCAGCGGGCCGCCGAGCAGCGGGTGGTGCAGGCGCAGGCGGCGCTCGGCCCAACGGTCACGCTGACGGCCAGCAACACCGACACTCGCTACCGCGAGGCGCCGCTGGACGAGCTGCGCCCCTTCAGCGCCAGCCAGCAGCAGCTGCAGATCGTGCAGCCGCTGCTGGCCACCGCGCGCGTGTTTGGGGTGCAGGCCGCGCGGGCACAGCTCGACCAGGCCGAGGCGGCGCTGCGCCAGGCCCGCACCGAGGCCTCGCAGCGGGTGATCGAGGCGGTGTTTGCGCTGCTGCAGGCGCGCGATGCGGTGGCGCTGGGCGATGCGCAGGCCGCCGAGGCGCGGCACCTGGTTGCTGCCGCCCGCCGGGCCTTCCAGGTCGGCAGCGCAGCGATCACCGACGTGCGCGACGCCGAGGCGCGTCTGGACACGCTGGCGGCGCAGCGCGCCGCCGCCGAGGCCGACCTCGACCTGCGGCGTCAGGTGCTGCGCGAGCTGGCCGGCGAGGTGCCGCCGCAGCTTGAGGCACGCGTGCTCGACGCCGACCGGCTGCCGCCCCTGGCCGCCGACTCGGTGCTGCAGTGGGTGGTGCAGGCGCAGGCCGACAACCCGGCAGTCGAACAGGCGCGCCAGGCCGAGGCCGCCGCCGAAGCCGAGTTGCGCCGCGCCTGGCAGGCGCATGCGCCCACGGTCGATCTCACCTACACCTACACCGACAGCCGTGACTCCGGCACCGTGACCAGCTTCTTCCCGCGTCGCGGCAACACCTCGGCCGTCGGCGTGAACCTGACGCTGCCGCTGTGGAGCAGCGGCGGCACGCAGGCGCGCGTCAAGGAGGCCCAGGCCCAGCTCGAGAAGGCCCAGGCCGACGTCGAGGCGGCAAGCCGCAACAGTGCGCTGGGCGTGCGCCAGCAGTTCTCTGCCATCCTCGCCGCCAGCGGGCAGGCGCGCGGCCTGGTCACGGCCGTGCGCTCGCAGGACGTGGCGCTGCGCGCCAACCGGCGCGGCTACGAGGTGGGCATCAAGACCCAGGCCGATGTGCTGACCGCGCAGAGCCGCTGGTTCGAGGCCCGGCGCGACCTCGCGCGGGCGCGCCACGAGGCCTGGGTCGCATGGGCTCGGCTGCGCGGGCTGGTCGGCCGGCTCGACCTGGCGCTGCTGCAGGAGATCGACGCCCTGATGGTGCCCGCCGCGCCCGGCGAGCCGCAGGCGGCCCGCGGCGACACGCCGCCCAACCTTGCACGCTGATGAGCGCCCCCGCCCAACCCTCGATGGCCCCGTTGGCGCCGGACGCGCCGGACGCCGCGGCTGCGGCGTCCGGGCTGCCGCCTCCCGAGTTGCCGCCACCCGGCCCCGCGCCCGAACTGCTGCAGGCCCTGGCCGACTGGCGCCGCCGCCTCGAAGCTGCCGGTCTGGCATGCCGGGGGGTGGCCTTCCACGCCGCGGCCCCTGCCTGGCAGATCGGGTTCGAGCCGGCGTCGCGCGCGGTGGCCGAGGCCTGGGCCACCTTGCGCGGCCGCGTTGGCGACGAGCAGCCGGTGGCGCTGGGCCGCACCGAGCACAGCGCCAGCGCCGACCTCATGCTGGCCATCCGCGTGGCGCTGCCCGACGCGGCGCCCGGTTCGGATGAGTCCCCGGGTGCCGGCCACGGCATCGTCGGCCTGCTGCTGGCGCCGCCGCACCACGAGCGCACGGTGCAGCAGGTGCTGCTGGCGCTGGGCTGGCTGCAGCTGGCGCTGGCCTCGGCAAGCCTGGTGCACAACCGGCGCGCGGCGCGGCTGATCGAGCTGCTGGGCCACGTCGCCGTGCAGGTGGATGCCCGCGCCGGCGCGCAGGAGTGGATCAACCGCAGCGCCGCCTGGGTGCGCGAGGAGCTGCGCCAGTCCGACGCCGGGCTGCCGGGCGGCTTCACGCTGGCGCTGTTCGAGGTGCGCGGCGACGTGCCGCGCTGGTGGGTCGGCGCCGACACGGCGTGGGCCGAGCGCGGCTCGCCGGCGGTGCTGGCGGCCTCCGAGCCGGCGCAGCGCGCGCTGCTGGAGATGCAGGAGCTGCAGCAGACCCCCTGGTGGGCCTTGCCGCTGCTGGACGACGGCCGGCCGCAGGCGGTGCTGGTGGCGAGCAGCGACGCGCCCCTGCCGCCGGTGGCGCTGGAGATCCTGCGCGCCAGCGCAACGCTGGCCGAGCCCTGGCTGCGCCAGTGGCGGCGGGCGCGGCGCAACTGGCTGGTGCACGGCTGGGACAGCCTGCGCGAGTCGGCCGCCAAGGTGGCCGGGCCCGGGCACCTCACCTGGAAGGCCGGTGCCGCCGCGGCCGCGGTGGCTGCCGTGGCGCTGCTGGTGTGGCCGGCGGCTGACCGCGTGAGTGCCAGCACCGTGATCGAGGGCCAGACGCGGCAGCTGGTGACGGCGCCGCAGGAGGGCTTCATCGCCGAGGTCAAGGTGCGACCGGGCGAGGCGGTTGCCACGGGGCAGCTGCTGGCGCGGCTCGACGACCGCGAGATCGAGCTGGAGCGCCAGCGCCAGGCCAGCGCACGCGACCAGGCCGCGGCACGCCTGCGCCAGGCCAGCGCCGAGCGCGACGCCGCGGCCATGGCGCTGGCCGCCGCCGAGCAGCGCAGCGCCGAGGCGCAGCTCGCGCTCACCGAGGCGCGGCTGGCGCGCACGCGGCTGACGGCGCCGCTGGCCGGCCTGGTGGTCAGCGGCGACTGGGCGCAGCAGATCGGCGGCCCGGTGGAGGCCGGCAAGGAGATGTTCGAGATCGCCGCCGGCGACGGCTGGCGCGTCGTGCTGCACGTGCCCGACGCCGACATCGTGCGCGTGCGTGCGGGCCAGCAGGGCCTGGTCCGGCTGGCCGGCCGGCCGCAGGAGACCCACGCCTTCGAGGTGCTGCGCGTGACGGCCACCGCCAGCGTGCAGGACGGCGTCAACGGCTTCCGTGTGGAGGCGCGCTGGCTCGGCGAGCCGCCGCCGCTGAGCCCCGGCATGCAGGGCGTGGGCAAGATCGAGGTCGGCCATGCGCCGCTGCTCGTGCAGTGGACGCGTCCCTCGCTGAACTGGCTGCGCCTGAAGCTCTGGCGCTGGATGCCCTGACCATGCAGGCCCTGCTGTCCGAGCACTGGCACGCCGTGCGCATGCTGCGCCCGCGCCTGCGCGAGGGCGTGCAGCCGCTGCACCGGCGGCTGCGCGGCAAGGCCTGGGTGCTGCTGCACGACCCCATCAGCCAGCGCTTCCACCGCGTCACGCCGGCGGTCTGGCGCGTGCTCGGGCTGCTCGACGGCGAGCGCACGCTCGACGAGATCTGGGACGCCGCCTGCGCTGCCGAGGCGGCCCAGCCCGACGGCGAGGCGATCTCGCAGCACGACCTGGTGCAGCTGATGGCGTCGCTGTATGCGCAGGACCTGGTGCAGACCCAGGTCTCGCCCGACGCGACCGAGGTCTTCGAGCGCTACAAACGGCACCGGCGGCAGCAGTGGCGTCAGCAGGGCCTGAACCCGGTGAGCCTGAAGATCCCCCTGCTGTACCCCGAGCCCTGGTTCGAGGCGCGGCGAGGCCTGGCGCGCGCCCTGTGCAGCCGGCCCGCGCTGCTGGCCTGGCTGGCGCTGGTGCTGCCGGCCTGCGTGCTGGGCTGGCAGCACTGGGGCGAGCTCACCGAGAACCTCTCCGACCGCGTGCTGTCGGCCGGCAACCTGCTGCTGCTGTGGCTGATCTACCCGCTGGTCAAGGGCGTGCACGAGCTGGCTCACGGCCTGGCCGTCAAGGTCGGCGGCGGCACCGTGCGCGAGATGGGGCTGATGTTCATCGTCGGCATCCCGGTGCCCTACGTGGACGCGACGGCGGCCTACCGCTTCCCGTCGAAGTGGGCGCGCGCCGGCGTGGCGGCGGCCGGCATCGCCGCCGAGCTGGCCCTGGGTGCGCTGGCGCTGTACGTGTGGCTGGCCGCCGAGCCGGGCTGGGTGCGCGCGGTGGCCTTCAACGTGGTGCTGATCGCCGGCGTGTCCACGGTGCTGGTCAACGGCAACCCGCTGATGCGCTACGACGGCTACTTCGTGGCCTGCGACCTGCTCGAGGTGCCCAACCTGGCGCAGCGCGCCACCCACTACGCCGCCTACCGCTTCGACCGCCACTTCGTCGGCGCGCGCGAGGCGCAGCTGCCGGTGGGCCTGACGCTGGGCCCCGAGCACCGGCGCGAGCGCTGGCTGCTGGTGCTGTATGCCGCGGTGGCCCCGCTCTACCGGCTGTTCATCACCTTCGGGCTGATCTGGTTCGTGGCCGGCGAGTACCTGCTCGTCGGCGTCGTCATGGCCCTGTGGGCGGCCTGGCAGTCGTTCGTGATGCCGTTGTGGAAGGGCTGGAAGCACCTGCGCGAGGCGCCCGGCCTCGTGCGCCGGCGCGACGTCGCTCTGCGCCGCACCGCGGGCGCGGTCGGGGTGCTGCTGCTGCTGGTGGGCGCGCTGCCGCTGCCCTGGCGCTCGATCCACGAGGCCGTGGTGTGGGTGCCCGACGAGGCCATCGTGCGCGCCGAGGTGGCCGGCACGGTGGCCGCGGCGCCACCCCGTGCCGGCGCCGCGGTGGCGCCCGGACAGCAGCTGCTGGTGCTGGCCGAGCCGCGCCTGACGGCCGAGCTCGGGGTCGCCGCCGCTGCGGTGGCCGAGAGCGAAGTGAAGCTGCGCCAGGCCGTGGTGGCCGAGCCCGCCCGCGTGCCGCCGCTGCGCAGCGAGCTGGCCGCGCGGCAGGCCGAGCTCGACCGGGTCGAGGCCCGGCACGAGGCGCTCGAGGTCGCAGCGCCGGGCGGCGGGCGCTGGGTGCCCGCGGCACCCACCGAGCTGACGGGGCGCTGGGTGCGTCGCGGCGAGGTGCTGGGCTACGTGGTGGCCGCGCCCTCGCTGCGCCTGCGCGCCGCGGTGGTGCAGGAGGACCTGGACCTGATCCGCTCCCGCGCCCGCGGCGCCGAGGTGCGCCTGGCGCAGCAGCCGGGCACGGTGCGGCCGGCGCGCCTGGTGCGCCAGGTGCCGGGCGGCGAGTTCGCGCTGGTGTCGCCCGCGCTGGGCACCAGCGGCGGCGGCGCGATCGCCGTCGATCCGGCCCAGGCCGACGGCCGCAAGAGCCTGGCGCGCGTCTTCGACCTCGAGCTGCAGCTCGACGAGCCCACGCCGCTGGCCGTCTTCGGCGACCGCGCCCACGTGCGATTCGACCTCGGCCTGGCGCCGCTGGCCTGGCAGGGCTTCATCCGGCTGCGACAGCTCTTCCTGTCCCAGCTGGGCGTGTGAACGCGATGGGAAGACCGTTGTCCCTCCCGGGCGCCCGCGTCCTTCCGAGCCTGGCGTGCCGATGAGTGCCGTCGCCTCGCTCGCCATGACGCCGCCGCAACCGGGCGGCGGCTCCTTGCGCGACGCCACCCTGGCGCGGCAGCTGGCCGGTGCCACCTTCCGCCGCGCCGACACGCTGCGCGACGAGCGAGGCATCGATCGCGACCACGTCGTCGAGCGATTCCTGCGCAACGTGCAGGGGCTGTGGCCGCCGGGCGCGGAGCGGGCCTCGGCGACGGCCGCCCTGGCCGCGCGCATCGAGTCCGCGCAGGCGGCGTTGCGCGGGCAGCCGGACGAGGCCGTGGCGGCCGACTTCCTGCAGGCCCAGCAGGCGCTGAAGGCCGGACAGCGCGGCCTGCGCGACCACGCCGCACTGGCCCGCGTGCTGGCCTGTGCCGGCGAGGCCAGCCGCCGCAGGCTGGGCCTGGTGCCGCACCCCGTGCAGTGGTCGGGCGTGTGCACGCTGCTGTCGGGCCGGCTGGCCGAGATGCGCACCGGCGAGGGCAAGACGCTGGTGGCTGCGCTGGCCGCCTGCGTGATGGCCGGTTCCGGGGCCTCGGTGCACGTGGTGTCCACCAACGACTACCTGGCCGAGCGCGACAGCACCGAGATGGGGCCTCTGCTGGCCTTCTTCGGGCTGCGCAGTGGGTTCGTGCGCAGCGGCATGGATCCCGCGGAGCGGCGCGAGGCCTACGCCGCGCCGGTGTGCTACGTCGCCGGCAAGGAGCTCGTGTTCGACTACCTCAAGGACCGCCTCGCCGGCCACGGCACGGAGCCCGTGCCGGTGGCACGGCTGCGCCGCCTGGCGCCGCAGCCAGCGGACGCGCAGTCCGCGTGGGGCGAGCCGCTGCTGCCCGCGCTGCACTACGCCATCGTCGACGAAGCCGACAGCGTGCTCATCGACGAGGCGCGCACGCCGATGATCCTCTCGCGCGATGCGCCGGGCCTGCTCGAGCCCGAGCTGCTGGCCTGGGCCGTGGACGCGGCGCGCGGGCTGGTCGCGGGCCGGCACTTCGTGCTGCTGGGCAATCGCGAGGTCGAGCTGCGCGACGCCGCGCTGGCGGCCACCCCGCGCGTGCCCGCCACGGTGCGCCCCGTGTGGCGCGCGCGCAGCTGGCGCGAGCTGCTGCTGCGGCAGGCCCTGACCGCGCTGCACCTGTTCCACCGCGACCAGCACTACATCGTCGCCGAGGGCAAGGTGCAGATCGTCGACGAGAGCACCGGCCGCACCATGCCCGACCGTTCCTGGGAGCAGGGCCTGCACCAGCTGATCGAAGTCAAGGAGGGTCTGGAACCCACGCCGGGCCGCGAGACGCTGGCGCGCATGACCTTCCAGCGATTCTTCCGCCGCTACTACCTGCTGGCCGGGCTGACGGGCACGGCTGCGGAGGCCTCGCGCGAGCTGTGGGCCGTGTACGGCCTGGCGGTGCGCCGCATCCCCACCCACCGCCCCGAGCAGCGCCTGCGCCTGCCGGACGCCTGCCTGCCCGACGCCGCCGCCAAGTGGCGCGCGGTCGTCGACGATGCCGCCGCGGCGGCGGCGCGCGGGCAACCCGTGCTGGTGGGCACGCGCAGCGTCGAGGCCTCCGAGCAGGTGGCCGCCGAACTGCAGCGCCGGGGACTGGCGCACGTGGTGCTCAATGCCCGGCAGGACGCCGAGGAAGCCGCCATCGTCGCCGCCGCTGGCGCGGCCGGGCGCATCACGGTGGCCACCAACATGGCCGGCCGCGGCACCGACATCAAGCTCGAGCCGGCCGCGCTGGCCGCAGGCGGCCTGCACGTGATCCTCACCGAGTACCACGAGTCGCGCCGCGTCGACCGGCAGCTCTTCGGCCGCGCCGCGCGCCAGGGGCAGCCCGGCTCGGCGCGCGCCATCGTGGCCGCCAGCGACCCGCTGTTCCACCGTTTCGGCGCCGGCAGCAGCCGGCTGCTGGCCGCGCTACCCGGTGTGTTGCGGCACGCCCTGCTGCCGCTGGCCGTCTGGCATGCCCAGACGCGCGCCGAGTGGCAGGCGCAGCGCAGCCGGCTGCAGACCCTCAAGCAGGACCGCGAACTGCCGCGCATGATTGGCTTCTCCGGATCGCTCCGATGACACGACTTCACACCCTTCTCGTCGCGCCGCGTCGCGGCCCTGGCGCCGCAGTGCGGGCGGCCGTCCTGGCGGCGTCTGCGCTGGCCGTGACGACGGCCGTGCCGGCCACGGGCCCGGCTGGCGCCGGTGCGCCCGCCCACGACTGCCTGATCGAGCCGGCCCGCGTGGTGGAGCTGCGCAGCCCGGTGCCGGGCATCGTGCACGAGGTGCACACGCAGCGCGGCGCCAGCGTTCGCCGCGGCCAGACCCTGGTGAGCATCGAGAGCAGCGTCGAGCGCAGCGCCGCCGACGCCGCCGCGTTCCGGGCCGAGGCCCAGGGCGCGCTGCTGACGGCGCGCAACCGGCTCGCCGCGGCGCGCGAGAAGGCGCGCCGCATGGCCGAACTCCACGAGGAGGCCTTCGTGTCCGCGCAGGCGCGCGACGACGCGCAGGCCGAGCTGCGGCTGGCCGAGTCGGAGCTCAAGAGCGCCGAGGAGGCGATCGCGCTGGCGCGGCTGGAGCACCGGCAGGCGCTCGATCAGCTCGGCCGCCGCGTGCTGAGCAGCCCCTTCGACGGCGTGGTGGTCGACCAGTACCTGCACCCGGGCGCACTGGTCGATGGCGGCGAGGGCCGCAAGCCCATCCTGAAGCTGGCGCAGATCCACCCGCTGGCGGTGCAGGCCATCCTGCCCTATCGGCTGTTCCCGCAGGTGCGTGTCGGGCAGGCCGTGACCGTGCGCCCCGAGGCGCCCTTCGGCGGCGCGATCGCTGCGCGCGTGCGCACGGTCGACCGCGTCATCGACCCCTCCGCCGGCACCTTCGGCATCGTGGCCGAGCTCGACAACCGCGACCAGCGGCTGCCGGCGGGCATCCGCTGCAAGCTCACGCTGGACGCGGTGCGCTGAGCCGCGGGCCGGGTCAGCGCGACGGCCGCATCGCCTCGCGGAAGAAGCGCACACGCTCCTCGTCGGCCGGGTGCGACGCGAAGGCGATGGGCGGGCCGCCGCGCTCGGTGCCCTTTCCGGCGTCGCGGGCCGCGAGCCGCTCGAACAGCAACACCATGGCCGCCGGGTCGCGCCCGGCGGCGCGCAGCACGCGGGCCGCGTCGGCGTCGGCCTCCCGCTCGGCGTCGCGCGAGTAGCCCAGGTGCCCCAGCAGCGCCGGCACGCCGGCCACGATGCTGCTGAAGTCGCCCAGCGCCACCGACGTGGCCGCCGAGAGGATGCCGAAGCGCACCAGAGCGTGCAGGCCGTGGCGGTGCCGCACATGGCCGTGCTCGTGCGCCAGCACGCCCAGCACGGCGTCGTCGGCGCCCTGCAGCAGCGCCAGCAGCTCGTCGGTGACCACGATGTGACCGCCGGGCAGCGCCACCGCGTTGGCCCCCAGCCGGCCGCCACCGACGAAGTGCAGCTGCCACGGCGCCGGCCCCTCGGGGTAGGCCTGCTTCAGTGCCGCATCGAGCTGCCCGCGCCAGCGCGCCTGCACTTCCGGGGGCGTCCGCGTGGGCTGGAACAGGCCCGCCCTGAGCTGCGCGAGCGCCGTGTCGCCGATGGCGGCCTCCACGGTGGCCGGCGTCGCCGCCACCAGCCCCGCCGCCACTCGGGGCACGCCCCACACGTAGCCCGCCGCGCCCACCAGAAGCAGCCCGGCCAGCGCCGCCAGCGCGGCGCGCCAGTGCTGCTGCGCGCGCACCACCCAGCTCTCGCGCAGGCCCTGGGCGCGCCACCAGGCGTCGAAGGCCGCAGCGTCGCCGAAGCCCAGCGACCCACCCTCCGCCAGATGCGCCACGCGCTGGCCGTGGCGCGTGCGTTCGGGCCACTGCACCCGGCCCAGGGCCAGGCCGTGGCGTTGTCCCTCGGCGTCGAGCAGCCACAGCGTGCTACCTTCGACCGTGGCCTGCACCGGGCGGCCGCGCGCCGAGCGGCCGTCGTACCAGGTGGCGGTGATGGACTCGCCCATCGCTGCGCGACCTGCGCCCTCAGAGCCCGATGTCGAAGCTGAGCAGATCGCCCGCGGCGTCGCCGGCCGCGGCCTCGTCGGCTTGCGCGGCGCTGGCGGCGAACTCGTCGGGATCCACGTCCGACACCACCGTCATCGCCTCCAGGCGCAGGCGCGCGGTGGCCACCTGGGCGAACGGGAAGTACAGCCCCAGCGTCAGCAGCACCAGCAGCAAGTTCTTGAACCACAGCCGGGCCAAGGCGTGCGCAGGCAGGCTGCTCTTGAAGCGCAGCCGCGCGCTGGCCGTGTGGCCCCAGGCGAGGTTCTGCATCCGCGCCGTCCAGTAGCCGCCGACCATCGAGAAGACCACCAGGTAGCCCAGCATCGCGAGGATCGAATAGAGCCAGACGGACCGGCTGCTGCCGAACCCGCCCAGCGCCGCCGCCAGGACCGCCGCCAACAGGAAGACGGCCAACAGGGACGCCAGGCCGACGAAGCCGGTCGTGAACGCCAGCCCGTAGAACGATCCCACCTGGGCCGTGAAGCCCGTGCGCTCGGGGCCCAGCGCATAGTTCGAGTGCTGCAGCCGCTTGAGCAGCCAGAAGAACAGCGGCATCAGCGCCAGCATCGCCACGCCGGGTGCCAGTGCCGCGACCATCTCGAGGGTCGAGGGCGCGGCCGGCTCGTTGGAAGGCGGCACCGGCGGTGCCTCGGGCTGCACCAGCAGCGCCCCCAGCACGAACAGCATCGCCACGCCCAGCGGCACGGCCATCACCGCATAGGCACCGCCGCGCGTGCCGGTGTAGCGCAAGCGCAGGCCACGCCAGCCCGTGTTGGCCAGCCGAAAGCGCATCGACGAATGCCACAGCGCCGGCCACAGCACCCCGACGATCAGGAACGCGATGGCGCCGGCCGTGGCCGAGAACTGCCCCGCGCCGGTGTAGGCCGCCAGCATCAGCGCCACCAGCACGTAGCCGCGGAACATCTTCCAGGGGTCGGCGTGGAAGCTCAGAGGCGCGCCGCCGACCTCGGTGGCGCCGTGGAAGTAGCGCAGCCGCCGCACCTTGGCGAAGGGGTAGTACAGCCCCAGCGTCACCAGCGTGAGCAGCAGGTTGACGATCCAAATGCGGAAGAACTCGCTGCCCGATCCCACGAACCGCAGCGGCAACTCGTGCGCGGCTGGCGGGCCGCCGGGATTGGCGGGGGTGTCGGGCCCGGTGGCGACGGACGCTGTGTCGTTCAAGATGGGGACCTCCCTCTGTGCGGCCGCGGGCCCGTCGTGACGGCCGCGGGCCCCTGGCGGCCGCAGCGACACTGTAGCAAGCGCCGGGGCGGCACGCGGTTCGCGCCAGGCCCCGGCTCCTAGAATCCGCCCCCGATGAACGCGCCAGCTGCCCACGACCTGCCGACGCCGCTGACGGCGCTTTCACCCCTCGACGGCCGCTACGCGGGCAAGCTCGGCGCGCTGCGCCCGCTGCTGTCGGAGTACGGCCTCATGCGCTGCCGCGTGCAGGTGGAGGTGGAGTGGTTCATCGCGCTGTCGGAGCTGGGCCTGCCGGAGTTCGCACCGCTGTCCGAACCCGCGTGCACGGCGCTGCGCGCGCGCGTGGCCGGCTTCTCGGCGGCCGACGCCGGGCGCATCAAGGCCATCGAGCGAACCACCAACCACGACGTCAAGGCCGTGGAGTACTTCATCCGCGAGGGCTTCGCCGGCCAGCCGGAGCTGCAGCGCGCGGCAGAGTTCGTGCACTTCGCCTGCACCAGCGAGGACATCAACAACACCAGCCACGCGCTGATGCTGGGCGCGGCGCGGCGCGAGGTGCTGCTGCCGGCGCTCGACGGCGTGATCGAGCGGCTGGTGCGCATGGCGGCGGCCTTCGCGGCGGTGCCCATGCTCAGCCGCACCCACGGCCAGACCGCCAGCCCCACGACCCTGGGCAAGGAGGTCGCCAACGTCGCGCACCGGCTGCAGCGCGCCCGCGCGCGCATCGCGGCCGTGGCCTTGCCGGCCAAGATGAACGGGGCGGTGGGCAACTACAACGCCCACCTCGCGGCCTGCCCGGGCATCGACTGGGAGGCCTTCGCGCGCATGGTGGTGGAGGAGCGCCTGGGCCTGGTGTTCAACCCCTACACCATTCAGATCGAGCCGCACGACGGCATCGCCGAGCTTTTCGACGCGGTGGCCCACGCCAACACCATCGGCATCGACTGGGCGCGCGACGTCTGGGGCTACGTCAGCCTGGGCTACTTCAGGCAGCGCGTGAAGAAGGGCGAGGTCGGCAGCTCGACCATGCCGCACAAGGTCAACCCCATCGACTTCGAGAACGCCGAGGGCAACTTCGGCCTGGCCAATGCGCTGCTCGTGCACATGAGCGGCAAGCTGCCCACGAGCCGCTGGCAGCGCGACCTCACCGACAGCACGGTGCTGCGCAACATGGGCGTGGCCCTGGGCTACGGCGTGCTGGCGCTGGACAGCCTGGCGCGGGGGCTCGACAAGCTCGAGGTCAACGAGGCCGCGCTCGCCGCCGACCTCGACGCTGCCTGGGAGGTGCTCGCCGAGCCCGTGCAGACGGTGATGCGCCGCCACGGCCTGCCCGACCCCTACCAGCAGCTCAAGGACTTCACGCAGGGCAAGCCCATCACGCGCGAGCTGATGCGCGGCTTCATCGAGGCGCTGGCCATCCCGGCCGACGACCGCGCCCGGCTGCTGGCGATGACCCCGGCCTCGTACACCGGCAAGGCGGCCGAGCTGGCGGCGCGGCTGGGCGAGCGACCGCCCGGCGAGGGCCCGGCGCGATGAGTTTCCGCGCCCAACTGGCCGCCGCCACCGCACGCCATGCCTCGATGCTATGCGTGGGCCTGGACCCCGAGCCCGCGAAGTTCCCGCTGGACTGGCGCGGCGACGAGCGGCGCATCCTCGACTTCTGCGCCGCCATCGTCGACGCCACCGCCGACCTCGTCTGCGCCTACAAGCCGCAGATCGCGCACTTTGCCGCCGCGCGCGCCGAGGAGGCGCTGGAGCGGCTGGTCCAGCACATCCACCAGCGCGCCCCCGGCGTGCCCGTGATCCTCGACGCCAAGCGTGGCGACATCGGCAGCACCGCCGCGATGTACGCCCGCGAGGCCTTCGTGCGCTACTGCGCCGACGCGCTGACGCTGTCGCCCTTCATGGGCCTGGACAGCCTCGAGCCCTACTCGGCGCTGGCCGAGGGTGGCGCCTATGCCGGCAAAGGCCTGATCCTGCTGTGCCGCACCAGCAACCCCGGCGGCTCCGACCTGCAGGCCCAGCGCCTGGAAGGCGGCGAGCCGCTGTTCGAGCGCGTGGCACGCCTGGCCGCCACCGAGTGGCCGCAGCGCCTGGGCGGCAGCGAGCTGGGTCTGGTGGTGGGCGCCACCTACCCCGACGAGATCGCGCGCGTGCGCGCGCTGGCGCCCACGCTGCCGCTGCTGATCCCTGGCGTCGGCGCGCAGGGCGGCGACGCCGCGGCCACCGTGCGCGCCGGCTGGCGCGAGGGCGGGCCGATCGTCGTCAACGCCTCGCGCGCCGTGCTCTGCGCGGGGGGCGACGCCCCCGCGATGGCGGACTTCGCCACCGCCGCCCGCGCCGCCGCCCTGGCGCTGCGCGGGCAGCTGCAGCAGTCGCTGCCCACGGCTCGGGCCTGAAGCGCATGACCGCGGTGCCCCCGCCGCCGGACCTGGACCGCACGATCCCGGCGCCGCTGCGCGGGCCGGCACCCGAAGCCCAGGACCCGGTGGTGTCGGCCGCACTGCTGCGCCTGTACCTGCTGCTGGGGTCGATCACGCTGTTCGTGGGCGGCGTCCTGATCGCGACCGAACACCCGCACCAGCCCTGGGCGCTGCCGGTCGCGGCGGCCTATGGCCTCGTGGGCCTGGCCGGCCTCGCGCTGCGCTGGGCGCCGCCGCGCTGGCGCGAGCGCTGGAGCGTGCGGGCGCTGCTGCTGCTGGTGGGCCTGGCCATCGTCATCGCAGCGGCCGGCGCCGGCCTGCGCGGCTATGGTCTGGCGGCGCCGTCGATGCTGCTGGTGCCGGTGCTGGTGTTCGCGATCGCGGCCCTGCTGGGCGGGCGCGCAGGCGGCGGCATGGCGCTGCTGGCGCTGGCAGCCTTCGGCCTGGCGCAGGTGCTGGCCGATCTCGTGGCGCCGGCCGTGCCGTGGGCGTCGCTGGCCGCGGCGATGGGCATGGCGCTGATGGTGGCCGTGGCCGCCGGCGGCGCGCTGCACGCCCGCATCCGCGAGGCCGTGGCGAGCGCCGGGCGGCGCGAGCAGCGCTTCCGGCGGCTGCTCGGCCTGGCGGCCGACGTGTACTGGGAGGTCGACGAAGAACTGTGCATCGTCACGGTGGGTCGCCACGACCAGGCCTGGCGTACGCTGGACTCGGCGCGCGCCGCCGGGATGCGCTTCGACACCCTGCCCGGCCTGGCGCTGGACCCCGCCGTGCAGCAGCGTCTCGAGGCCGACATCGCCGCGCGCCGCCCCTTCCGCGACCTGCCCCTGGCCTGGCGCCACAGCGATGGCGTGCAGCGCTCCTACCTGCTCAGCGGCGAGCCCCGCCTGGGCCCCGGCGAGAGCTTCCGAGGCTACTGGGGCGTGGCGCGCGACGTCACGGCGCTGGAGGCCACGCGCTCCGCGCTGGCCGACTCGCGCACGCGTTTCGAGGCGCTGTTCCGCCACGCGCCGCTGCCGCTGCTGGTGCACGTGGAAGGCCGCATCGTCGACGCCAACCCCGCGGCCGCGCGGCTGCTGGGCCACGACGGCATCGACACCCTGCGCGGCCAGGCCTTGCTGTCGTTCTATGCCGACCCCGCCGAGCGCGAGCGGGTGCGCGAGCGCCTGCGCCAGCTTTCGCAGCAGCCCGCCGGCACGCGGCTGCCGCTGGCCGAGCTGACGCTGCAGGTCGCGGGCCGCCCCGTGATCATCAGCGCCACCGCGGTGCGCGTGGAGCTGCAGGGCGAGTCCGCCGTGCTGTCGATGTTCGTCGACGTCACCGAGCGCCACCGCGCCGAGCAGGCGCTGCGCAAGTCGGAGGCCGCGCTGACCCATCTCGTCGACACCAGCCCCGACCTCATCACGCTCACCGACATGGCCACCGGTCGCTACGACATGGTGAACCCGGCCTTCGAGCGCTTCAGCGGCTGGACGCAGGCCGAGGCCGTGGGCCGCACCTCGCTGGAGCTGGGCATCTGGGCCAGCGACACCGCGCGCGAGCAGTTCGTGCAGCGGCTGCAGCGCGAGGGCGCGGTCTCCGACCTGCCGATCCCGTTCCGGTGCCGCGGCGGCGGCATCGCGACGCTGATGATCTCGGCCGCGCGCTTCACGCTCGAGGGCCGCGACATGCTGGTCATCAACGGCCGCGACGTCAGCGAGGGCGAGCGCGCGCGCCTGGAGCGCGCGGCCATCCTCGACAACGTCGGCATCGGCATCGCCGTCACGCGCGACCGGCGCTTCGTGATCGCCAACGCCGAGTTCGAGCGCATGATCGGCTGGTCCGGCGGCAGCCTGATCGGCCAGAGCGGCGCCGTGGTCTGGAAGAGCGAGGCCGACTACGCCGAGGTCGGCCGCCTCATCGGCCCTGCGCTGTCGCGCGGCGAGACGGTGGAAGTCGAGCGCGAGGTGCAGCGCCGCGACGGCAGCCGCTTCCTGGCGCGCTTGCGCGCCGGCGTCGTCGACGCCCAGCGGCCCGCGGCCGGTGGCACGGTGTGGATCGTCGAGGACGTGACCGAGCGCCGCCAGTTCGAGGAGGCGCTGGCCCGGGCGCGCGACGACGCCGAGGCCGCCAACCGCGCCAAGAGCGCCTTCCTCGCCAACACCAGCCACGAGCTGCGCACGCCGCTCAACGGCCTGCTGGGCCTGGCGCGGCTGGCGCGCGACGCCGGCGTGCCCGAGGCGCAGCGCCAGCAGTACCTGGCGCAGCTCGAGGACAGCGCGCAGTCGCTGGCGGCCATCATCTCCGACATCCTCGACCTGTCGAAGATCGAGGCCGGCCATCTGCGCGTGGAGGCGGCGCCCTTCGACGTGGTGGCGCTGCTCAAGTCGCTGGCGCGCACCTACCGCACGCTGGCCGAAGCCCGCGGCCTGCAGCTGCACCTCGACATCGAGCCGACGCTGGGCCCGGGAGTGCACGGCGACGCGCTGCGGGTGCGCCAGATCGTCACCAACTACGTGGCCAACGCCATCAAGTTCACCGAGCGCGGCTTCGTGCGCCTGTCGGCGCGGCGCCTGCCGGGCGCGGCGGGGCTGGTGCGGGTGGAGTGCGAGGACACCGGCCCGGGCATCCCGCCCGAGGTGCTGCCGGAGCTGTTCAAGCCCTTCACCCAGGCCGACCAGAGCACGACGCGGCGCTTCGGGGGCACCGGCCTCGGCCTGTCGATCTGCCGCGAGCTGGCGGCGCTGATGGGCGGGCAGGTGGGCGTGTCCAGCCAGCCGGGCCTGGGCAGCCGCTTCTGGGCCGACCTGCCGCTGGCCCCCAGCATGGTGCCCGCCCCGCAGCCGCTGCCGGTGGCCGCGGCCGAAGCGGCGGCGGCGCTGGCCGGGCTGCGCGTGCTGCTGGTGGAGGACAACGCGGTGAACATGCTGGTCGCTGCGGCCACGCTCGAGCACTGGGGCATTCGCGTCACGCAGGCCGGCGACGGCCCCGAGGCGCTGGCCGCGATCGAGGCCGCGCCGGAGCCCTTCGACGTGGTGCTGATGGACGTGCAGATGCCGGGCATGAGCGGCCACGAGGCCACGCTCGCGCTGCGCAGCCTGCCCGCGGGCCGCCGGGTGCCGGTGATCGCGCTCACGGCCGCGGCGCTGGTGAGCGAGCGCGAGCAGGCCCTGGCCTCGGGCATGGACGATTTCCTCACCAAGCCCATCGACGCCGAGCGCCTGCAGGCGGCGCTGCTGCGCTGGGGGCGCGGGCGGGGCGGCTGATCAGGCCTGCGCCGCGGGCGGCAGCGCCGAGCCCGGCACCGGCCGGCCGGTGAGGTAGCCCTGGAGCAGCTCGAAGCCCATGTCGCGGCACGCCGCTGCCTCCGCCTCGGTCTCCACGCCCTCGGCCAGCGCCACGGCGTCGAGGTCGCGCACCAGCCGCACCAGGCTGCGCAGCAGCCGTCTCCGGGGCTCGGCGGCCTGGTCGATGCCGCGGATGAGGCCCATGTCGAACTTCACGTACTGCGGCGGCACCTCGCCCAGGATGCTGAGGTGGTCCACGCCCTCGTCGTGGCCGAAGTCGTCGATGGCGAAGGCGATGCCCATGGCGCCCAGGCGCTGCGCCAGCACCCGCAGCTTCTCGAGCGAGCGCGCGGACTCGTGGATCTCGATCACCAGCTCGGGCGCGCCGGGCAGCGCGCGCAGCGCCTGCAGGCTCTCGAAGAAGGCCTCGTGCTCGGTCTCGTCGCCATCGGTGTTGACGAAGAGCCGGGCGCCGCCCAGCCGCCCGGCCACGGCGCGCACGCCGTGGTTGCGGAACAGCGTGCTGAGCTCGCCGCGCCGTCCCAGCTTGCCGGCGATGTCGAACAGCCGCCCGGGCGGCTGCCTCAGCCGCGGGTGCTCGCAGCGGCCCAGCAGCTCGTAGGCGAACACCGCGCCGCCGTCCGCACGCACGATGGGCTGCACGGCGCAGCTCAGGCCCTCTCCGCGGGCGAGGAAGTCCTCGAAGGCCTCCTGGCCCTCGATGAACTTCTCCGACAGCAGACGGCCGCCGGTGGGCACCAGCATGGTGCGGATCCCGTCGTCCTCGGATGCGCGCGCGGCCAGCATGGTCTGGGTCTCCAGCCCCAGGCGGAACTCGGCGTTGCCGAAGTGCAGGATGGTGCGCTCGCCCACCCAGCGCGGCGCGGCGATGCGCTCGCGGTGCACCCAGGTGCCGTTGGTGCTGCCCAGATCCGACAGCAGCAGCTGCTCGCCGGCTTCCTGGATGAACTCCGCGTGCTGGCGCGACAGGCCGCGGGCCTCGACGACGAGGTCGCAGTGCGCATCGCGGCCGATGCGGAACGGCAGCTTCGTGATGGCGTGGCTGACGCGCGAGCCGTCGGCGGCCACCGTCTCCAGGAACCAGGGTCTCATGCCCGCTACTCCAGGTTCGCGCCCGCGCGCGGCGGATGCGCCGGCGCACTGTAAGGCCACCGACCGGCCGCGCACAGCCGGGGCACCCCCCACAATGGGCGGCATGCAGCCTGAAGTCCGCCACAGCCCGGAGCGCCAGGCCTTCGTGGCCGTGCTGGGCGGCGCCACGGCGCTGTGCGCCTATCGGCGCGATGGCGACACGCTGGTGCTGCACCACACCGAGGTGCCCCGCGCGCTGCAGGGCCGCGGTCTCGCTGCGGTGCTCGTGCACGCCGCCCTGGCCTGGGCGCGTGCCGAGGGTCTGGTGGTGCGGCCCACCTGCAGCTACGTGGCGGCCTACATGCGCCGCCACCCGCAGACGCAGGACCTGCTCGCGCCGCGGCGCTGAGGCGCCCGCCCGCCCCTACAGGACGCGCGGCAGTTCGCGGCGCACGCGGTCGCGGTCGCCGTGGTCGAAGTGCCACCACTCGTTGGCGATGCCGGCAAAGCCGCCGGCGCGCAGCGCGGCGGCCAGGGTGTCGCGCTCGGCCACCTGCGCCGGCGTCAGCGCGCCGGTGGCCAGCAACTCGGCGTGCAGCGCCGGGTGCGAGCGGCGGCTCATCTCGTCGAAGCCGCTGCCCATGTCGGCCTCTCGGCCGTCGGGGCCCAGCAGCGTCACGTCGACGGCCATGCCGTAGCTGTGGATGCTGCCGCGCTCCGGGTTGGCGAAGTACTCCTGCGCCGGGGTGCCGGCCACGTCGAGCCAGATCGCCTCCTGCACGCGCTGCGGCCGCAGTGCGTCCAGCACCAGCAGCCGCCAGCCCGGGCGCGCCTGCGCCAGCCATCGCGCGGCGGCTTCCAGGCCGTCCGCGGCCTCGCGGCGCAGCCAGGCGCAGTCGAGACGGCCGTAGAGGTTGCGGCCGGCGAAGTTGTTCGTGCCCGCGTAGCGCAGGTCGTGCTCCACGCCGGCCAGCGTGCCGAGGTGGCGGTAGTCGGGGTGGGCGGCGATGTCCTCGACGCGGATCATCGGGCGGCGCCGGGCGCGGGCGGGCGGGTCGGGCTCACGCGGCCCATGATAGCCAGCGCCCCGGCGTGGTGAATCCTCACCGCCGGCCCGGCCGCGATTCACCCCCTGCGGCGGGGAGCGCCGACCACCATCGGGAGGATGACGCGCGGTCGTGCGCCCACCCCAGGCCCCCTCGAGGCCGCCCCAGGAGAAGCCATGCTGGACACCCTCACCGAAGACGCCCTCGAAGCGCCCGCCGTGCTCGCCGTGCCCGTGCGCACGGCCGCCGTGCGAGCCGATGCCCACCCGGCGCAGCTGACGCGGTGCCTGACGCGCATGCTCGACGAGATTGACTACGGCATGCTGCTCGTGGGCCCTGGCGCGCAGGTGATCTACAGCAACCACGCCGCCCGCCTCGAGCTCGACGGCGATCACCCCTTGCAGCTCTTCGGCAGCAGCCTGCGTGCGCTGAGCCCGCACGACGTGCTGCCGCTGCAGGACGCACTGGCCGCGGCGCGGCGCGGGCTGCGCCGGCTGGTGACGCTGGGCGCGGGCGCGCACCGCGTCGGCGTCTCGGTGGTGCCGCTGCCCGAGAACGCGTCCGAGCGCGCCGGAGGCCAGGGGCCGCTGACGCTGCTGGTGCTGGGCAAGCGCCAGGTCTGCGAGCAGCTGTCGGTGCATGGCTACGCGCGCAGCCTGCAGCTCACGCCGGCCGAGACCCGCGTGTTGGAGCTGCTGTGCGCCGGCGTGCGGCCCACCGCCATCGCCCGACAGCAGAACGTGGCCGTCAGCACGGTGCGCACGCAGATCGGCAGCATCCGCGCCAAGGCCGGCGCGGGCAGCATCAGCGAGCTCGTGCGCCAGGTGGCGGTGCTGCCACCCCTGGTCGGGGCGCTGCGCGGCGCCTGAGGCGGTGCACCCGGTGGGGGTGCCGGGCGCTCGGTAACATCCGCGGCGCGAGCGTTGGCCGGGCGGGGTTGCCCGGGCACGCTCACGCCCCATGCCCGAAGCCCCTCCTGCCGTCCCCGCCGCGCCGATCACGAACTGGTCGCCGTCGCTGCAGCGACTGGCCGCGCGCGGCGTCGTCAGGGTGCTGCGCAGCGGCACCCAGTTCATCACCGAGGGCGAGCCCGGCGACACGCTGTACATCGTGCTGGACGGCCGGCTGCGCGCCTTCAGCGAGGACGCCGACGGCCGCGAGGTGCGCTACGCCGAGTACGGCCCTGGCGACTACGTCGGCGAGATGAGCCTCGACGGCGGCCTGCGCGCCGCCAACGTGGCCACGCTGACGCCCTGCCGCCTGGCCATCGTGACGCGGTCCACGCTGCAGGCCCACCTGGCCGAAGAGCCGGCGTTCGCCTTCGAGCTGCTGGCCAAGGTGATCCGACGTGCCCGGGCGGCGACCGTCGGACTGCGCGAGATCGCGCTCAACGACGTCTACGGCCGCCTGAAGCGGCGGCTCGACGGGCTGGCCCAGCCCGCACCCGGCGGCGGCCGCGTCATCGCGCCGCCGCCGTCGCACGCCACGCTGGCGGCGTCGATCGGCTGCACGCGCTCGATGGTGAGCCGGGTCCTGAAGGACCTGGAGCGCGGCGGCTGGCTGGTCGTGGAGCGGCGTGGCGGCTGGCAGCTGCCGCGCGAGCTGCCGGCCAAGTGGTGACGGCCGCCGGGGCCGCCCCCGATGGCCCGGCCCGGCTGGGCCATCCACAATCGGGGGGATAACGGCTTCGAGGCTGGCATGTCTTCCGCGGATCGGCCCGGCTTGGCGGGCAGCACCCAAGACCGGCGCATCCTCACTGTCCTCTTCGTCGACCTGTCCCGTTCCACGGCCTTGTCGGGCGCGCTGGAGGCGGAGGTGCTGGCGGCCCTGATTGCCGACTACCGGCGTTTGTGCGAGCACGCGGTGGGTGCCCGCGGCGGCACGCTGAGCCAGCTGCAGGGCGATGGTGTGCTGGCCGTCTTCGGCCACCCGCAGCCGTCCGAGGACGATGGCCGCCACGCGGTGGAGGCGGCGCTGGCCATCCGTGCCGGCATGCGCGCGGTCGAGGCCGCGTATGCCGAGCACGGCACCGGGCCGCTGCGGGTGCACTCGGGCGTGCATGCCGGCCTCACGCTCGTCGGCCAGGGCGACGTCGCCGGCGGGCGGCTGGGGCTGTATGGCCCGGCGCCGGGCCTGGCCAAGCACCTGTCCGACCTCGCCGCGGCCGACGAAATCCTCGCCAGCAGCGAGGTGCTGGGCCCCATCGCGGCCTTGTTCGACACCGAGGAACGGGTGCTGCATGCGCTGCAGGGCCGCGCCGGGCCGCTGCGGGTGCATCTCGTCCGCGGGCGCAGCGCGCTGCGCACCCGATTCGAGGCGCATCGACAGCGCGGCCTGCTGCCGTTCATGGGCCGGGCGGCCGAGTGGGGGGGCCTGCAGGCCCGGCTGGCCGCCGTCGTGGGTGGCGCCGGGCCGGCGATGCTGGCGCTCGAGGGCGCGCCCGGCGTGGGCAAGACGAGGCTGGCCCACGAGTTTCTGGCCGAGGCCGAGACCCGCGGCCACCGCGTCCTGCGTGGCCACTGCAGCGCCGGCCTGGATGCCGAGCCCTTGCAACCGCTGCTGCAGGCGCTGGGCCAGGGCCCGGGCATGCTGCCGTCGGCGCTGCGCGGGCTGCGTCCCGAGGCCTGGCGCGGCGCCCTGCAGCAGCAGATCCAGGCCGCGGTGCTCGCGCCGGCCACTGTGCTGTTCATCGACGACTGGCAGTGGGCCGACGACGCCACGCGGCAGGCCGTCCACGCGCTGCTGGCGGTGAGCGGGCTGCCCCTGCTGGTGCTGGCGACGACGCGGCCCGTGCCGCCGGGCGATGCGCCGCTGCAGCCCGTGGACACGCTGGCGCTGGGCCCGCTGGCCGATGACGAGGCCGAGCGTGCCGTGCAGGCGGGCCTGCCGTCGGCAGATCCCTTCCTGCGGCGCGAGATCTGCCGCCTGGCGGGCGGCAACCCGCTGTACATCGAGGAGCTGTGCCACCAGGCGCGCCACGCCCCGGTGCAGCTGACGGTGCTGGCGGCCGCCGGCACGCGGCCGGCGGCCGATGCGCCGCGGGCCGGCGGCGGCTGGCTGCGCGCGCGGATCGACGCGCGGGTGGCCCGGCTGGTCCCGCAGGCCCGCGACGTGCTGGCCGCGGCCGCGGTGCTGGGTGCGCAGGCGCCGCTGGGGCAGCTTCAGCGTCTGACGGCCGGTCCGCCCGACGCCGCCGCGCTGGCGGCCCTGGCGCGCGAGGACCTGCTGTTCACGGAGGCCGGTGCTCCCGACGGCCGACAGGCCACGGTGCACTTCAAGCACGGCCTGACGCGGGACGCGGTGTACGAGTCCCTGGGGCTCGAGGACCGCCGGGCGCTGCACCGTGCCGCCGTCGCGATGCTGCTCGACGTCGCGCCGGGCGGCGACCCGCAGACGGTCTGCGAGCCGCTGGCGCTGCACAGCGCCGGCGCCGGCGATGCCGTGGCGGCCGCGCGCTGGGCCGAGCTGGCGGGCGACAAGGCCATGGCCACCTCGGCCCTGGACCGCGCGCGGGCCCACTACCGCTCAGCGCTGCACTGGCTGGAGCGGCAGCCCGACACCCCCGAGTGCTACCAGCGCTGGCGCGCCGTGGTGCGGCGCCTGGGGCTGGCCTGCGTGTTCGACCCTGCGCGCGCCGACCTGCCGCTGCTGCAGCGCGCGGTGAGCGAGGCCACGGCCCGCGGCGACACCGGCGGCGTCGCCTACGCCACCTACTGGCTGGCCTACCTGCACTACGCCCTGGGCGATGGCCGGGCCGCGGTGGCGCTGCTGGAGCGCGCCGCCGGCATGGCCGCCGCGGCCGGCGACCGCGGCCTGCCGATGCAGGTGGCCGCGACCCTGGGCCAGGCGCTGGCGGCCACCGCGCAGCACGCGCGCGCCGAGGCGCTGCTGGCGCCGGCGCGCGCGCTGGCGGCGGCGCCGCCGGCGGGCCGGCCCTTGCCCTCGGGCGTGGCGTACTCGCTGGCCTGCCTGGCCAGCCTGCTGGGCGACCAGGGCCGCGACGCCGAGGCCGACGCCGTGTTCGAGGAGGCACTTCGCGCCGTGCCCGAGCCTGGCCACGAGGTCGAGGGCTCGGTGCGCTGCTCGCGCGCCGGCCTGCGGCTGTGGCAGGGCCGGGCCGACGAGGCGCGGGCCGATGCGCTGGCCGCGCAGCGCGTGGCCGAGCGCGTGGGCAGCCTGTACCTCTACGGCATGGGCCGTGCGCTGGCGGCGCGGGCCGCCTGGGCCCTGGGCGGTGGCGACGCGGCCCTGCAGGATCTGGCGGCGGCCGCCACCTGGCTGCGAACGCACGACAAGAACCTGTTCGCCTCCCTGCATGCCGGCTGGCTGGCCGAGGCCTGGGCCGGCCTTGGCCGGCGCCGCGAGGCGCGCCACGAGGCGGCACGCGCGCTGGCCCGCACGCGCCAGGACGACTGGCTCGGCGCGGCCATGGCCGCACGCGCCCTGGCGCGCCTGGCGGCCGTCGAGGGCCGGGCGGCCGCGGCGCAGCGCCACCTGGCGCTGGCCGACCGCGTAGCCGATCGCCGCGGCTCGCCGCACGAACGGGCGGCCAACGCGCGCTGCCGCGCCGAACTGGGCCTGTAGCGGGCTGTGCCCCGGGTTCAGGGCCGCAGCGTCAGCAGCGCCGGCGAGGGCCCGGGCTGCAAGCCGGGCTCGGCCATCAGCGCATCCAGCGCGCCGGTCAGCACACCCAGCGCCATCGCCTGGCCGGGGCAGGCATGCAGCGGCACGCTTTCCTGGCCGGGCAAGTGCCGGTCGCCGCCGAACAGCGCGCTCAGGGACGGGTCGTCCTCGAGCTGCCGCTGGTGCAGCGCCGAGCCGATGCCCACGACCACGACGTCGCCGGGCTGCAGCGACACCTCGCCCAGCGTGTGCGGTTGCACGACGGTGCGCCACACCAGGTCGGGCACCGGCCGGCGCTGCAGGCCGCGCGCGAGCGGGGCGTCGAGCACGGCGCGGACCCGGGCCAGCGCGTCGTCGTCGTCGGCCGGCGCGCCAGCGGGCCGGGTTGCGGCCAGGCGGCGGCGCAGGTCCCAGAACGTGCCGTCGTCGAGCCAGTCGAAGAGCAACCCGCGCAGGTTGCCGTCGACCGTGGGCAGGAAGCCCATCATGACGCCGACCAGCGTGCGCGCGACCAGGTCCTGCGCGTCAGTCTCGCCGGGCTCCAGCGCGTGCAGCGCGGCGTGGATGGCCATGCCCAGCCTGCCGAGCGGGGCGGGCTGCCGCCAGTGCCGGGCCACCAGGGCGCCGACCTTATGCCGCAGCAGCTGGCCATGGGCCTGGCCCACCGCCGTGGCCTCGGCGCCCGGGTGCGGCTGGAACAGGTAGCGCGACGGCGTGTGGAAGTGCCCGGGGCAGCGGGGCGGGCCGTCGCGCCAGTGCCAGCCGCCCTCGTGCACCAGGTCGTCGTCGGGTAGGCCGAACCACGATCGGCTCAGCGCCGCCAGCAGGGCGTCGACGAGGTCGCGCAGGTCCAGCACCGCGTCGCTGCGGTCGGGCCCGGCCGGCGGGCGACGCACCTCGAGCACCGAAGCCATCGCTGCCCTGGCCTCGCGCCAGGCCTCGGGCAGGGTGACGGCCATGATGGCCGCGTTGACCGGCGTGGCCTCGCGCGCGTAGTCCGTGCCGGCGTCCATGCCCAGGAAGATCGGCCCGAAGGACTTCTCCATGCGCCCCTGGTAGCCGGCCACCGTGCAGCGCCCGGACGGGTCGCCCAAGACCTCGGCCACGCGCTCGGCCGAGCCCACCAGCACGCCGAAGGGCGTGCGCATCACGCCGCCCGGGGCCGCGCGCACGGCGGCCCACACGGCCTGCGGCAGGCCCTGGCGGCGGGCGCCCGGGTCCTCGAGCAGCAGCTTCCATTCGCGCAGGGCGGTCTGCGCGTCCAGCCCCAGCGCCTGCTCGGCGCGCTGCAGGCCCTGCACCACGCGCTGGCCGGCGGCGGCCAGGCCCAGCCGTTCGCGTTCGAGCGCCAGCCGGCGCTCCTCGCGCATGGCTCCGGCCGCGGGGGCGGGGTGCCGCGCCACCTGCGCCGCGATGGCGATGCGCCGCAGCTCGTCGAGCCCTTCCACCGATGGCGCGAACAGGTACAGCCCCCACTCCAGCACCGTGAAGGGCTCGGTCCCCAGCGAGACCTCGTGCTCGACGAAGGGCACGGCCGCGCCGGCCGCTGCCGCGGTGCGCAAGCGGAAACGCGCCGGCTCCCCGGGGTGGCGCGCCGCCAGGAACGGGTCGGCCAGGCGGGACGGCAGCGTCGGGCTGCTGCTGTTGCCGCCAGCCAGCCAGCCCTGGATCACCTCGAACTGCTCGGCGATGGACGCGTTGTAGGCCATGAACACCAGCCCGCGCTCCGCATCGGTGGGCCCCTCCTGCGACGAGGGCCCGTACGACATGCCCCGGCGCATCAGCCGCGGCAGCGTGACCTGGTCGGCCACCGCGGCCCCGTGGCGCGTGGCGCGCGGGTTGGCGCGGCGCACGTGCGACTGCCAGGGGCACTTCACGCCCTCGGGATCGGCCTGGTAGTCGAAGCGGTTGCCGGTGGTGTCATCGACGAGGTTGCGGCCGTCGTGCCGGCGACCCATCAGCAGCGCGGCCACGTCCTGGCTCGTCAGCGCCAACCCCTGCGCCGCCAGTTGCCGCACCGCCCCCTGCAGCGCCTGCTCGTACGCGGCCACGTCCTGGCGCAGGCGGCGCACGACGAGGAAGCTGCCGTTCTCCCACAGCCGCCCGGTCAGCGGCTCGTCGCCCAGGCTGTTGGGATGGCCCAGCAGCAGGTCGCCGGCGGGGACCTCGTCGGGGCCGGCACCGCCAGGGCCAGGGGCCGCGCCGCCGGGCGTGACGGCCGGCTGGCTCAGGCCGTCGGCGAAGCCGAAGTGCCCGCCGGCCGCAGCCCCGCCGGCCGGCTGCGGGGGTGGTACCCGGCGCATGGTCTGCACCGACAGCAGCCGCACGCCTTCGCCACCCGCACGGCCTGGCAGGTCGGCCAGCAGCCGCCGGATCGAGCCGTGCAGCGGATGGGCAGGATCCGTGGCCTCGCGCCACGGCGCCGCGGGGCCGCCGCGCAGCGCCACCTGCACCACCACGTGAACGCCGGCCAGCTCGACGCGGCCGGGCTTGATGGCCACCGTCCCGTCGGGTGCGCAGGCCAGGGGCGGCCGCCAGCGCGAGGGGTGGTTGTGCTGCACGTCGCCCAGCACGCTGGCCCGGGCAGCCATGCCCTGCACGAACTCCGCCGGCAACGCCTCGAGCTGCCCGGCGTCCAGCCCCAGGCGCGCCAGCCCGTTGGCCGTGAAGGACACGGTCCAGTAAACGTCTCCGGCGGCCGGGGCCGGGTGCGCGGGCTCGCCCCGCGCCAGCCGGCCCTCGACCACCAGCCACTGCAGCAGCGCGGCTCCGGCCTGCGGCGAGTCCAGCGACAGCAGCAGCAGCGCGGCGTGGTGCACGCCCTCCTGGCGACGCACGATGCCGGACTGCACCTGCGACAGCGACCAGGGGATGTCCGGCCAGTGGGGCCTGCCCGCCGGCACCCGCTGCTGCAGCCAGGCCAGCGCCGCCGACTCGGTGGCGGCGGGTGCGCGGCCGAGCGCGGCCGTGAGGTTGGCGTCGCCCAGCCCGTCCAGGCCCGGCAGCAGCAGGCGCGCGGCGTGCAGCAGGGTCTGGCCGTCGTCGGCCGGCAGCGCCTGCAGGCCCGGCTGCGCCGTCACCGCGGCCGGCGGGTGCATGTCCGTCAGCCGGTACAGCGCGGTCAGCGCCGGCAGGCTCTGCCGCAGGAGCTCGGAGGTCGGCACCCCAGGCTCCGGCGCCGGCGTGCTGGCGCGCGGGCTGCGGGCGAACACGGTGACGAGGTCGTTCACCGTCGCGGCGCCCCAGTGGTAGAAGAACTCGGTGGTGGCCTGCGATCGCCGCACCCAGCGCGCGTAGGCCGCGAAGCCGCTGCTGCGCGACAGCGGGTAGCCGTCGCAGTTGCAGAACAGCAGGTCGAGGAAGGGCCCGAGCTCGCGCCAGATGCGGCGCAGGTAGGGCTCCCACCCGCCGTCGAAGCTGACCGCCAGCAGCAGCTGGCGCCGCAGCGGCTCGCCCACCACGGCCAGCCGGAACGAGTGGATGCCGCGGATGCGCTCGATGGCGTCCTGGATCAGCGGTGTCGGCTCGGCCTCGGCCGACGAGACGCGGAAGGCGTCGAGCGTGCGCATCACGGCCACCACGCGGGTCTCGTGGCTGCGCGTGTCCATCGCGGCGACGGGTCCGCGCTTCAGCGGCGCCAGCACCGTCAGCTCGGTGACGCCGTGCAGGCTGCGTGACGGGGTGCGGTCGGTGGCTCTCTGGGTCATCGCGGCTCCTGGTGGCGCGGGTTCACAGCGGGGGTCGCTGGCGCAGTTCGGGCGGCGGGCCGGGTGCGTCGGGCACCGCGCCGGCGCTCCGGGCGAGCGCCGGCTCGGCGGCCTGCAGCGCCTGCAGCAGCCCCTGCAGCGCTGCCGCCTCGTGCGCCAGCAGCGTGGCGCGGCGGCGCTGCCGGCGCCCGGCCGGCGACTCGCCGGGCGCCAGCGGCGCGCTGCGCTGCGCGCGTTCGATCTGCCGGGTCAGCGGCTCGGCGTGCGGCGCCCGCAGCGCCGACCAGCCCAGCCCCTCGCCGGCCTGCGCCAGCGACTGCGCCAGCAGCGCAAGGCGTGTCCAGCGATGCTCGCTCCAGCCGCGCGCGTGGCCGCCGGGGCCGATGTCTAGCACGTAGCGACGCAGCAGCGCGTAGCCGGCATCGCCGCCCAGCCGGGCCAGCTGCCGGATACGGGTCGGCGTCATGCGGATGTTGAGCCCGCCCACGTCGGGCCGCAGCGAGACGTGGGCCACGCGGTCGCGCACGCCGGCCATGCGGCGCACGGCGTTGTCGTTCCAGCCCGTCACCGTGGACAGCATGGCGCCGGCGAAGCCGGCGAGGTCGGTCGCGCGGCCGGGTGACCGCGAAGGCGTGTCCCAGCGCTCGGGGCCGAGGTCGTCGGCCTGCGTGGCCACGTGGACCCGCCCCACCTCGTCGTCGGGAAGCGACGCCAGGTCGTCCGCGCCCAGCGGGTGCAGCGCGATGCCGAAGGTCGGCCATGCTGGCAGCAGGCTGTCGAACAGGTGCATCGGGAAGGCCGAGATCAGCCCGCCGTCGGAGAACAGGCAACGGCGCAGCTCGGGTGGCGGCGGCGGCTGGCCGGCTCGGGCCGCCGGCCGGCTGACGGCCCACAAGGGCACCGCGCGGAACAGCACCGGGAAGCTCACCGTCATGCGAGCGGCCACGATTACCGGCAGCTGCGCGCCCGGCAGCCGGCGGAACTCCGACAGCGCCGGCGCGCCGGCCCCGCCGGCCACCCGCAACCCCTGCGCGGGCGCCGCCACGGCCAGCAGGTGCGCCACCACGTCGGCCGGGAACAGCGCGGCCATCTCCCGCGGCAGGAAGTACAGCGCGGTGTCGTCCGGCGCCGCGGGGTCGGTGGCGGCCTCGGGGTCGGGCAGCGGCAGCTGCAGCGGCAGGCCGCGCGTGACGTCGGCGCTGAACATGCGCAGGTCGATCGACCGCGCGCCAGCCGTGGAGCCGTCGTTCAGCGCCTGGGCCGGGCTGCCGGGCGCGGCGTGCAGGTCGGCGAAGGTCAGGGGCGGCTCGCCAGGCGCGCGCCCGGCCACCCGCTGGATGAGTCCGTGCAGCCAGGGCGTGATGGGCTCGCGCGGCGCGTGCGGCTGGCGCGCCAGGCCGGAGCACAGCCCGTGGTCGGCGGCGGCCAGGCGGCGCAGGTCGCGCCACAACAGCAGGCCGGCCGCTACGGTGGCGCCGAGCAGGGTCAAGGCGACCAGGCCCAGGCCGGCGAGGATGCCGGGCCAGGACCCGGGGAATTGGCTGGCCAGCGCCAGGTAGGCCACGCTGCCCAGGCCCGCGGCCGGCACGAGCGCCACGGCCCCGTAGCTGGACAGCAGCGCGCGCCCGAGCGCCATCCCCTTGCCCTCAGGGGCGATGACGCCCGGCACGATGGCGTCGAACAGACGCTGCATTCCGGCGTCCGGCTGGAACAGCCACTCCAGCCCGGTGTGCCCCTCGAAGCACTCGGCGACTTCGGCGGTGCCGGACAGCAGCTGCCGGAAGCCCTCGGGCGAGCCGCGGCGCCGGCGGTATTCGGCCGCCGCGGCCAGCGCCGCCGTGCCGCCGCCCGACGACGATCCGCCGATGCCGTTGAAGCGGAACACCGAGCCGAGTGCGTGCACCGCGCCGGGGTAGGCGATGGAACTGGTGACACCGCCGGTCAGCACGAGATCGCAGAAGCGATCGGGCTCGGCGCGGTCCACGAAGCCGGGCAGGGCGCCTCGCTCGTCGCCCGGCGGCATGTTCGGCTGCTGCTCCATGCGAGCGGGCCCCTCCTGCGGCGCGCCTTCGATGCGGGGGCGCGGCTCGGGGCCATTCTAGGCAGCGGGCACCGTGCAGGGCCTCATCCCGCCTGTCGACGGACGGGCACGCCCCCGGCCGAGGGGCCAGTCAGGCCGGAGGACCGAACCGCCTAGGCGGCTTGGGCGCGCGCTCGAACACCGGCTGCAGCTGCGGCAGACGCGCCTCGATGCTGGCAATGCGTTTCTCGCCGGCCGGGTGCGTGCTCAGCCAGGGCGGCGGCTTTTCGCCGCCCACGCGCGACATCTTCTGCCACAGCGTGACGCCGGCCTTGGGGTCGTAGCCGGCCTGCGCCGCCACGACCAGGCCCAGGGCATCGGCCTGCGACTCATCGTCGCGGCTGTACTTCAGGCTCAGCAGCTGGCTGGCGCCGGCCGCGGCCGCGTCGCCCAGGCTGCCCAGGCCCAGCAGCGCCGCGCCGCCGCGCAGCAGCAACTCGGTGCCGCCGGACTTGACCATGCGCTCGCGCGCGTGCTCCAGCAATGCGTGCGCGACCTCGTGGCCCATGATCATGGCCACCTCGTCGTCGTCGAGCTTCAGCCGCGCAAGGATGCCGGTATAGAAGGCGATCTTGCCGCCGGGCATGCAGAAGGCGTTGATCTGGTCGGAACCCAGCAGGTTGACCTCCCACTGCCACTGCCGCGCGCGTTCGTTGCAGGCGGGCGTGAACGGCACCATGCGCGCCGCGATGTAGCGCAGCCGCTCCAGCTGCACGCCGCCCGTGGCCAGCGCGCGCTGCTGCTGCGCCTGGCGCAGCATCTGCACGTACTGCTGCTGCGCCATGTTCTCCACGTAGCTGGCCGGCGCCAGCGAGGCCGCGCGCGAGCGCCGGCACTCGGGGATGCTGGCCAGCGCGGGTGCCGCGGCCGCGGCCAGCGCCAGGCCCGTGAACAGCCGCCGCCCCGGCGAGCGCGGCGAGCCCGCCGGCCGGTGGCAGCGGCAGCCCAGCAACGACGACAGCGGCGCCTCGGTGTCCATGCCCGGCATTCTAGGAAGGGCCCCCCAGACCCTGCAGGCCGCCAGGGCCTAGGCCGTGCCCCCGGCTTTCGCGGGCGCGTCCAGCGCGTCCACCTCGCGGCGCAGCCACTGCAGCATCAGCAGGGCCGGCGCCGCCAGCACGGTGCTGATGATGAAGAACAACGGCCAGCCGATGCTCTCGGCCAGCACGCCCGCCAGCGGCCCCACCCACACGCGCCCGACGCTGGCGAAGGCGCTGAGCAGCGCGTACTGCGTGGCCGTGAAGCGCTGGTTGCACAGGCTCATCAGGAAGGCCACGAAGGCCGCCGTGCCCATGCCGCCGCTGATGTTCTCGAACGCCACCACCAGCAGCAGCCCGCCGTCCACCGGCGTGGGCGTGGCCAGCGCGACGAAGCCCCAGTCGAAGGCCGGCAGCACGAGCCCGGGCAGCACCCCCTTGCCCGAGATGGCCAGCCACCAGAAGCCCAGGTTCGACAGCAGCTGCAGCATCCCGAAGGCCATGAGCGAGCGCCACAGGCCGAGCTTGAGCATCAGCGCGCCGCCCAGCAGCGCTCCGCCGATGGTCATCCACAACCCCAGCACCTTGTTGACCACGCCCACCTCGGCCGAGGTGTAGGCCATGCTCTTGAGCAGGAAGGCCGTCATCAGGCTGCCGGCGAAGGCGTCGCCGAGCTTGTAGAGCACGATGAACAGCAGGAAGGCCGCCGCGCCCTTCTGGCTGAAGTAGCTCTCCAGGCCCGACAGCAGCGTCGTGAAGCCGGCCCGCCGCGCCGCCCAGGCCGCCAGCGGCAGCGTCAAGCCGATGCCCAGCAGCAGCGCCACCAGGTTCACCCAGCGCTGCTGCAGCGGTGCCGGCAGGCTGCTGCCCTCGAGCAGCGGGCCCACCAGCGCGCGGGCGATGCCGGTGCCGAAGCGGTCGGTCAGCCACCAGCCGGCAGCCACGGCCAGCAGCACGGCAGCGAAGCCGCGCAGGTCGCGCCCGGCGCCGGCCGGCGGCGTGGCCGTGGGCGCTGCCGGCGGCAGCGGCGCCAGCGAGGGCAGCAGCAGCGCCGAGACCACCGCCGCGCCGGCCATCAGCAACGCCATGAAGCGGTAGACCTCGGGCCAGGTCCAGCCGTGGCCGCTCGCGACCTGGCCGGGGTCGGTCCAGATGAGGGCGATGCCGCCCGACAGGATCATCGCCAGCCGGTAGCCCATCACGCCCAGCGACGCACCCATGCCGCGCTCGGCGGGCGGCAGAAGGTCGGTGCGGTAGGCATCGACCAGCACGTCCTGCGAGGCCGACAGGAAGGCCACCGCCACCGCCAGCACCGCAAAGGCCCGGATGCCCTCGCCCGGCGAACTGCCCGCCAGAGCCCACAGCGCCAGCGCCAGCAGCAGCTGCGTGGCCACCAGCCAGCCGCGGCGCCGGCCCCAGCGCCGCGCGATGGCCGCGGGCAGCTCGAAGCGGTCCATCAGCGGCGCCCACAGGAACTTGAAGGTGTAGGGCAGCCCGACCAGGCTGAGGAAGCCGATGGTGGCCAGGTCGATGCCGTCGAGCGTGAGCCAGGCCTGCATGGCCTGACCCGTGAGCGCCAGCGGCAGGCCGCTGGCAAAGCCCAGCAAGGCCACGGCGGCCAGGCGGTGCAGCCGCTGCAGCGAACTCGTCAGGCCCATCACCCGATTCTAGGCAGCGCCCCCCGGCGGGCCGGCCGCCGGCACGGTCGCGATCCCTGTCTTCGCGGGCCCTCAGGCCGGCGCGCGCAGGGCGCGCCAGAGCTGGCGCAGGCCTCGCGGCGTCCACCAGGGCGCGGGCGGCGCAGCCACGCGCCGGGCGCGGCCATGCCGGATACGCGGGCGCTCCAGCAGGCGCAGCGGGGGCGGGTGCGACGGGGGCATGGCGGAGAGCGAGGAGGGGCTGCCAGGGGCGGAAACCTGACTCTAGGTAGTTGCACTCTCGCAGACAACTCGGTCGATCGCATCCGTTGCCTGCAGAATTGCAGAAAAGACTCTGAGGAGACACGATCCCATGCCCCAGCTCGATTGGAGCGACCTGCGCCACGCCCTGGCCATCGGCGAGGGCGGCTCGGTGGCCGAGGCCGCGCGCCGGCTGGGCGTCAACGCCACCACGGTGCAGCGCCGGCTCGACGCCTTGGAGGCCGGCCTGGGCGCGCGCCTGTTCGAGCGCACCCGCAGCGGCTGGCATCCCACCGAGGCCGGCCGCACCGTGCTGGCGCAGGCGCGCCGCATGGCCGACCAGGCCGAGGAGATCGAGCGCCAGGTCCTGGGCCGCGACCGCGAGCTCACCGGCGTGCTGCGCCTGACCACCGCCTTCGTGGCCATGGAGCACCTGCTGCCGCGCCCGCTGGCCGCCTTCGCCCAGGCCTACCCGGGCATCGAGGTCGAGGTGGTCGAGAACGCCTTCCTGATGGACCTGGCCCGCCGCCCGTCCGACGCCCCCGGAGGCCCGGCGCGCCAGGCCGACGTGGCGCTGCGCCTGTCGGCCCAGGTGGCCGAGCACCTGGTCGGCCGGCAGCTGGGCATGAGCCACTGCAAGGTGTACGCGCTGCGCGGCGCCCCCGGGCTGCCGCAGGCGGTGACGCCGCTGCCCGAGCTGCTGCGGCACGCGCCCTGGGTGGCCTTCGAGCGCGACGCCGCCGGCCGCGTCTACGACCGCTGGATGCGCGAGCACCTGGTGCCCGAGCAGGTGCGCGTGCGCGTGGACATCTTCAACGCCGCCGCGGCCATGCTGCGCACCGGCATCGGCGTGGCCGTGCTGCCCACCTTCATGGAGGAGCGGCTGCCCGAGCTGCTGCCGGTGTCGGAGGTGATCCCGGCGCTCGACGTGCCGGTCTGGATGCTGACCCACCCCGACCTGCGCGGCACCGCCCGCGTCAAGGCCTTCATGCGCTTCGTGGGCGACGCGGTGGCCGAGCGGCTGCAGCCGGTGCGCTGATTCCCCCTCAAGGGTGTGCGCCGAGGCCGGATTTCCGGTGGCCGGTGGATGGCGCCCGGGTGGCGCAGGGCGTAAGCTGCGGTGACGCGCTGGCGATCGGCGCAGCCACCTCACGGGAGCCGGAACCATGTCCTGTCGCAAGCACCTCGTCGGCCTGGCGGCTGCGGCCGCCTTCGTGGCCGGCACCGGCCCGGCCCATGCCGCGGCCGTCACCTTCACCAAGCTCGACGGCCTCACCGGCGGCTCGCCGGGGCTCACGGCGGTGTTCAAGGCCGATCTCAGCACCGTCGGCCTGGCGAACATCCTGTCGGTCAGCATCACCGACAGCAGCTTCGGCCTCGGTGGCGCGGGCGGCCAGTTCTCGGGCTTCGACCTCGACGCCATCAAGCTCTCGACCACCGACTGCGCCGACGCCGCCTGCGCCACGGGGCTGACGGGGCTGTCGGTGTTCGACTTCTTCTCCGGCATCGTCTTCTCACCCGGTGCGCAGCGCGCCCCGGCGGACCCCAGGCTCTTCGGCACGAACACCGCGGGCACCGGCGTCGTCGACGCGGTGGCCACGTTGGGCAACTTCGACGGCAACGCCGTCGCGGCCATTCCCGGGGCCTTCGGATTCGTGAGCCTGGGCGACGGTGGCGTCATCGGCTTCAACCTCACCGCCACGGTGTCGACCGCGGGCCTGTTCCTGTACATCGGCGAAGTCGGCGACAACGGCGAGCTCGCCGCCGGCAGCATCGTCGTGCGCGACACGCCGGTGAACGTGCCGGTGCCGGCCAGCAGCGTGCTGGCGGCGCTCGGGCTCGGGGCGCTGGCGGCGACGCGTCGCCGCCGCGCCTGAAGGCGGCCGCCCGGCGGCCTTGAAGCCGCCGCCGGCGCCTCCACGTGCCGGCAATGAGCGACGACACCCGCCTCCACGCCAGCTGCCCGCACTGCGGTGCCACCAACCGCGTGCCGGCCGCGCGCATCGACGAGCGCCCGTCCTGCGGCCGCTGCGGCCAGCCGCTGCTCGACGGCCAGGTGCTGGCCCTGACCGACGCCGACTTCGACGCCGTCGCGATGGCCACCGACCGCCCCATGGTCGTGGACTTCTGGGCCGCCTGGTGCGGCCCTTGCCAGATGATGGCGCCCGCCTTCAAGCAGGCCGCGCAGCAGCTGGGGCAGGGGGCGCTGCTCGTCAAGGTCGACACCGACGCCAACCCGCAGCTGGCGCAGCGCTTTGCCAACCGCAGCATCCCCACGCTGGTGAAGATCGTGCAGGGCCGCGAGGTCGCGCGCCGCAGCGGCGCGCTGCCGGCGGGTGCGATCGTGCAGATGGCCGCCAGCTGACGCGGCGCTGCGCTGCGCTATCGTGCCGGGCGCCGTGCCCGACACCCGCCCGCCCTTGCTCGAGGTTCGCGACCTGCGCGTCGCGCTGGCCGCGGCCGGCGGGCGCCTGCCGGCGCTTCGCGGGCTGAGCTTCGGCGTCGAGCGCGGGCAGACCCTGGGGCTGATCGGCGAGAGCGGCTGCGGCAAGAGCCTGACCGCGCTGGCGCTGATGGGCCTGCTGCCCGAGGGCGCCACCGTCAGCGGCTCGATGCGGCTGGAAGGGGCCGAACTCGTCGGCCTGCCCGAGCGCGACTGGTGCCGCCTTCGCGGCGACCGCGTCGCCATGGTCTTCCAGGAGCCGATGCCGGCGCTGAACCCCTTGCACACGGTGGGCGCGCAGATCGCCGAGCCGCTGCGCCTGCACCGCGGCCTGGGCCGCGCGGCCGCACGCGCCGAGGCGCTGCGCCTGCTCGAGCGCGTGCAGATGCCCGGCGCCCGCGACCGTCTGGATGCCTGGCCGCACCAGCTCTCGGGCGGTCAGCGCCAGCGCGTGGTGATCGCCATCGCGCTGGCCTGCTCGCCGGCGCTGCTGGTGGCCGACGAGCCCACCACGGCGCTCGACGCGACGCTGCAGCGCGAGGTGCTGCAGCTGATGCAGCGGCTGGTGCGCGAGGACGGCATGGGCCTGGTGCTGATCAGCCACGACCTTGGCCTGATGGCCGACCACGCCGACCGGCTGCACGTGATGTACGCGGGCGAGATCGTCGAGCGCGGCCCCACGGCGGCCGTGTTCGCCGCGCCCGCGCATCCCTACACGTGCGGCCTGCAGGCGGCGCGGCCCCGCGTGGGGCTGCCGCGCGGCGCGCGGCTGGCCACCATCCCGGGGCGCGTGCCGCCGCTCGGCGCCATGCCGCCGGGCTGCGCCTTCGCCGCGCGCTGCCCCCTGGCCGGCGACGACTGCCGCGCCGCCGCCGTGCCCGAGCAGGCCCTGCCCGGCGCCGAGGGCCACGCCGCGCGCTGCCTGCGCGCCGGCGTGCAGCCGGTGGCCGCGGCATGACGCCGCCGCTGCTGCAGGCCGAGGGCCTGCACAAGCACTACCGCCTGCCGCGGCGCAGCCTGCTCGCCCCGGCCCCGGAGGTGGCGGCGCTGGCCGGCGTGGGCTTCGAGCTCCAGGCCGGGCGCAGCCTGGGCATCGTCGGCGAGAGCGGCTCGGGCAAGAGCACGCTGGCCCGGCTGGTGATGGCGCTGGAGCGCCCGAGCGCCGGCCGGGTGCGCTTCGACGGCGTCGACCTGCACGCGCTCGACGCCGCGGCGCTGCGGCGTGCGCGCGCCGGCTTCCAGATGGTCTTCCAGGACCCTTACGGCTCGCTCGACCCGCGCCGCAGCGTGCTGCAGACCGTGGCCGAGCCCTTGCGCGCGCTGCAGGGCGCCGGCGCTGCCGAGCAGCGCACCCGCGCCGCCGAGGCTCTGGAGGCCGTGGGCCTGTCGGCGGCCGACCTCGCCCGCTACCCGCACGAGTTCAGCGGCGGCCAGCGCCAGCGCATCGCCATCGCGCGCGCGCTGGTCACGCGGCCGCGGCTCATCGTCGCCGACGAACCCGTCAGCGCACTGGACGTGAGCGTGCAGGCCCAGGTGCTGAACCTGCTGCGCGACCTGCAGCAGCGCTACGGCCTGGCCTACCTGTTCATCAGCCACGACATCGCGGTGGTGGACCTGGTGTGCGACGAGGTGCTGGTGCTGCAGCACGGCCGCGTCGTCGAGTCCGGGCCGCCGGAGCGCCTGTTCACGGCGCCCGAGCATCCGTACACCCGCCGTCTCGTCGAGGCCGTGCCGGGGGCGGGGCGAGTTGCGCCGCCGGTGGCGTCGCGGGGCGACTCCTAGAATCTGCGGCTCACCGCCGAACCACCGCGCCGACGCGGCGCGCCGCCCCGATGCCCAGCCCAGCCCCCGAAGCCCTCCGCTCGTCCACGCTGATGGCCAACGCCATCCGCGCCCTGGCCATGGACGCCGTGCAGCAGGCCACCTCCGGCCACCCCGGTGCCCCGATGGGCATGGCCGAGATCGCCGTGGCGCTGTGGGGCCGCCACCTGCGGCACGACCCGTCCGACCCCGCCTGGCCCGACCGCGACCGCTTCGTGCTGAGCAACGGCCACGGCTCCATGCTGCTGTACGCGCTGCTGCACCTGACGGGCTACGACCTGCCGATGAGCGAGCTGCGCCACTTCCGGCAGCTGCACAGCAAGACGCCGGGCCACCCCGAGGTCGGCGTCACGCCCGGCGTCGAAACCACCACCGGCCCGCTGGGCCAGGGCTTGGCCAAAGCCGTGGGCATGGCGCTGGCCGAGAAGCTGCTGGCCGCCGAGTTCAACCGCCCGGGCCACGAGATCGTCGACCACCGCACCTGGGTCGCCGTGGGCGACGGCTGCCTGATGGAGGGCATCAGCCACGAGGCCATCGCGCTGGCCGCCGCCTGGAAGCTCAACAAGCTGGTCGCGGTGTACGACGACAACGGCATCAGCATCGACGGCCCGGTCGAGCCCTGGTACCCCGACAACGCCGGCCTGCGCTTCGCGGCTATGGGCTGGAACGTGATCGGCCCGGTCGACGGGCACGACGTGGCCGCGGTCGACGCTGCGCTCGAGCAGGCTCGGCACAGCGCCACGATGCCCACACTGGTGATCTGCCGCACCACCATCGGCAAGGGCAGCCCCAACCGCGCCGGCAGCGCCAAGGCGCACGGCGAGGCGCTCGGCGCCGACGAGATCCGGCTCACGCGCGAGGCCCTGGACTGGCCGCACGAGCCTTTCGTGGTGCCCGAGGCCGCCTACGAGGCCTGGGACGCCCGCGCCGCGGGCACCGCCGCCCACGGCGACTGGGCCGCCCGCTTCGAGGCCTATGCCGCGGCCCACCCCGAGCTGGCGGTGCAGCTGCAGCGGCGGCTGGCCGGGCAGCTGCCCGAGGGCTTCGCCGCGCAGGCCGCCGCGGCCATCGCCGCCGCGCACGACAAGGCCGAGTCGGTGGCCACCCGCAAGGCCAGCCAGAACGCGCTGGAGGTCTTCACCGCCGCGCTGCCCGAGCTGCTGGGCGGCAGCGCCGACCTCACGGGCAGCAACCTCACCAACACCAAGCACACCCCGGCGCTGCGCTTCGACGAAGCGGGGGCGCCGAACGGCGGCCGCCACATCAACTACGGCGTGCGCGAATTCGGCATGGCCGCCATCATGAACGGCGTGGCCCTGCACGGCGGCTTCGTCCCCTACGGCGGCACCTTCCTGACGTTCAGCGACTACAGCCGCAACGCCATCCGCATGGCCGCGCTCATGAAGCTGCGCGTGGTGCACGTATTCACGCACGACAGCATCGGCCTGGGCGAGGACGGCCCCACGCACCAGAGCGTGGAGCATGCGGCCAGCCTGCGGCTGATCCCCAACCTCGACGTCTGGCGCCCCGCCGACGGCGCCGAGACCACCGCCGCCTGGGCCATGGCGCTGGCCAGCGCCACGCGGCCGACGGCGCTGCTGCTCAGCCGCCAGGCGCTGCCGCACTTGCCCAAGCCCAGCCTGGGCGACATCGCCAAGGGCGCCTACGTGCTGGCCGACCCGGCGGAGGTGGGCCTGAAGAAGAAGGCGCAGGCCGTGATCCTGGCCAGCGGCTCCGAGGTGCAGCTGGCGCTGAAGGCGCAGGAGGCGCTGGCCGCGCTGAAGATCGCCGTGCGCGTGGTGAGCGTGCCCAGCACCACCGCCTTCGACCGCCAGGGCGTGGCCTACAAGCGCAGCGTGCTGCCCGACGGCGTGCCACGCATCGCCGTGGAGGCCGGTGTGACGGCCGGCTGGTGGAAGTACGGCTGCGCCGCCGTGGTGGGCATCGACACCTACGGCGAGAGCGCCCCGGCCGGCGAGCTGTTCAAGCACTTCAGGCTCACCGCCGAGAACGTCGTCGCGGTGGTGCGCACGGTGCTCGGGCGCTGAAGGCCGGCCATGCGCCGCGGGCCGCGCCGCCTGTTCGCGATCGCCGCGCTGCTGGCAGCAGCCGCGCTGGCCGTGCCCGCGGCGCAGGCCCAGGCGCTGCTGTCGCACAGCGAGGCCCTGGCCTGCCTGACCCCGCCGCCGGACGCACGCGGTGTTCCCGAGTACGACCCGGAGCTCGTGCGGCGAAAGGACGGCGGCACGATCAAGGTGGAACTCGAGTTCCGGGCGCCGGACGCTGCGCC
>JBKDQY010000159.1:0-11044 GCA_046341655.1 Betaproteobacteria bacterium
CGCGCATCGACGCCGTGCTGGCCGGCTACGCCGGGCAGCCCTTGCGCTTCGACCACGTGATCACGCGCCGGGCCGGCGCGCGCCGCTTCGTCGACCTGCTCCTGCACATGCCCGCCGACTGGAGCCTGGCCCACGCCGCGGCGCTGCGCGGCGAGGTCGAGCGCGCGCTGATGGCTGCCGTGCCGGGGCTGCGCGCCACGATCCAGCTGCTGCCGATGGACGTCGAGGCGCACTTCGACGACCCGAGGGACGCCGCGTGATCGCCCTGGTGCAGCGCGTGCGCGAGGCGCGCGTGGAGGTGTCGGGCCGCGTCACTGGCGCCATCGGACCCGGCTTGCTGGTGCTGGTGTGCGCCGAGCCCGCCGACACCGAAGCCACGGCGGTGAAGCTCGTGGACAAGCTCGTGAAGCTGCGCATCTTCGCCGACGAGGCCGGCAAGATGAACCTCAGCGTGCAGGACGTGAGCGGCGGGCTGCTCGTGGTGAGCCAGTTCACGCTCGCCGCCGACGTGAGCGGCGGCAACCGCCCCGGCTTCGCCGGTGCCGCGCCGCCGGCTCAGGGCCGCGCGCTGTACGAGGCCGTGCTGCAGCAGGTGCACCAGCGGCTGGGCGCCGTGCAGGCGGGCGAGTTCGGCGCCGAGATGCAGGTGCACCTGGTCAACGACGGGCCGGTCACGATCCCGATCACGCTGCGCTGAACTGGCATCGTCATCTCTGTCCGAGCCAGCCGCCCGGACCTGGAGGCCTCGCTCAGATGCCGCCGCGCGGCGCAGGCTGCAGCCACGCGCTGAGCGCCAGCCCCGGCCGCGCGCCCAGCGCCGCGGCCGGGGCGTTGGCGTGCGAGATCACACCCGTGGCCAGCGTGGAGGCCGCCTCGCCGATGCGCGCCGTGTCGTGCGCCACCGTGCAGGCCGCGATGCCGTGGGCCTGCAGCAGCGGCAGCGCCGCGATCCCGGCGTCGTCCAGGCCCACGCCGGCGTCGTTGAACACCGCCAGCCGCACGCGCGCCTCGATCGCGAAGCGGCCGGCGCTGATGCCGCCGTGCGAGCCGCTGACCACCGCCTGGCCGGGCGGGCCGCCCACGGCCTCGGTGATGCTGTCGAGCACGCGCAGAGGCGAGCCCAGGAAAAAGCCGCCCGGGTGGGCGGCTCGTTCGTGTGCCAAGGGTGTGCCGCTCAGTCCGCGTACTGACCGGCAGCGCGGATCACCGGGCCCCACTTGGCGATCTCGCCCTCGACGAACTTCTTGTGCTCGGCCGGGTTGTTGCGCGCGTCGGTGATCATCACCGCGCCCAGCGACTCCATGCTCGTCACGAAGGCCGTGTCCTTGATCGCCGCCTTCAGCGCGGTGTTCATGCGCGTCAGCACCGCAGCGGGCGTGCCCTTGGGCGCGTACATGCCGTGCCAGACGCCGACGTTGAAGCCCTTCAGGCCCGATTCGTCGAGCGTGGGCAGGTTGTTGAGGCCGGGCGTCGACAGCCGCTTGCTGCTGGTCACGGCGAAGGCCTTGATCTTGCCGCCGGCGATCTGCGCCGTGGTGTTGGTGGTCTGGTCGCACATCAGGTCGACCTGGCCGCCGAGCAGGTCGGTCATCGCCGGGCCGGTGCCCTTGTACGGGATGGTCGTCATGTCGATCTTGACGGCCTGCTGGAACAGCAGCCCGCACAGGTGAGACGCCGCGCCCAGGCCGGCATTGGCCAGGTTGATCTTGCCCTTGTTGGCCTCGAGCCACTTGGCCAGTTCGGCGTAGTTGTTCGCCGGCAGCGTGCTGCGGCCCACCAGCGTCATGGGCACGTCGTTGATCATGCCCACGTACTCGAAGTCGTCCAGCGTCTTGTAGGGCAGGTTGCGGTACAGGGCCGGGCTGGTGGCCATGCCGATGTGGTGCAGCAGGAAGGTGTGGCCGTCGGGCGCGGCCTTGGCGGCGCGGGCCGCTCCCAAGGTGCCACCGGCGCCGCCGACGTTCTCGACCACGAAGACCGAGTTGGGGATCTGCTTCTGCAGGGCCACGGAGAAGTCGCGCGCCACCTTGTCGGTGGGACCGCCGGCCGCGAAGGGCACGATGATGGTGATGGGCTTGTCGGGCCAGGCCATCGCAGCGCCGCTGATGACGACGGTGGCCAGGGCAACGAGGGTCTTCTTCAAGGGCTTGTCTCCACGGGTGTTGGAACGGTGGGCGCGAATGGTAGGCAAGTCGACCGCCACCGCGGCGCGGATACTACCTATCCCCGGGCCGATCCGGGGTGAAGGCCGCCGGCGCCGTGGCCGCCATGGGCTTCCGCGGTGTACGGGGCCGCAGTGGGCAGGCAGGCTCCGAGCCGGCATCATTGCCGCGCCGAACGACCGAACCCCATGCGCCGAAGAGACCTTCTCCTGATCAACGCCGCGCCACTCGCTGCCTGGGGGTGGCTGGGCCCTGCCGCCGCGCTCGCCGCTGACGAGCAGAAGACGATCGACGGCATCCGGGAGGCGCTGGCCCTGGGGGCGGAAATCGCGGTGAAGAGTCTGGGGCGCGCGGATGGCTACCTCGCCAATGCGGCCGTCAGGATCCTGCTGCCCCCGGGTGCCCGGAAGCTTGCCGACTCGGCCCGCAGCCTGGGGTTCGGCGGCAAGGTGGACGAACTGATCCTCGCCATGAACCGCGCCGCCGAGCGGGCCGCGCCGCTGGCGGCCCCGTACTTCGCCTCGGCCATCCGTGGTCTGGGCATCCGCGACGTTCAGGCCATCCTGAAGGCGGGAGACACCGGCGCCACCGCGTTCTTCGAGCGCACGACGCGCCCCAACCTGCACGCCGCCTTCAAGCCCAGCGTGAGCCAGTCGATCGAGCGCGCGGGCGCCGGCCGTGCCTACAAGAGCCTGATGGAACGCGCGCAGCGCGTGCCGATGCTGGCCGCCAAGAGCTTCGACCTGGACGAGCACGTCACCGGCAAGGCGCTGGACGGCCTGTTCCACGTGGTGGGCGAGGAGGAGAAGAAGTTCCGGAGCAACCCGCTGGCGCGCACGAGCAGCGCGCTCAAGGCGGCGTTCGGGCGCTGAAGCGCGTGCACGTCGCGGGGGCCGCATCGCCGGCGTGAAATCGCCGGCGACTCCTCGGCAGGCGATCGCCGCCTTCCGGCGGCTCACGTCCTGCCTCAGCGATAGCTGCGGGCGTCCTCGATGACCTTGCCGTCGTTGGGCAGGCTGCCGGGCTCGAGCAGCTCGATGTCGGCGCGCAGCTTGGTCACGTCGCGCACGCTGCCGGCCACGGCCTCGGCCAGGCCGGCAGGGCGGGCGGCGGCTTCCACACGCAGCGTCAGCGTGTCGGCGGCCATCTCGCCGGCCACCACCAGGCGGCCGCGGCCCAGCTCGGGGTGGCGGCGCAGCACCTCGGCCACCTGGCTGGGGTGCACGAACATGCCGCGCACCTTGGCCGTCTGGTCGGCACGGCCCATCCAGCCCTTGATGCGGGTGTTGGTGCGGCCGGTGGGGCAGCGCCCCGGGAGCACGGCCGAGAGGTCGCCGGTGCCGAAGCGCACCAGCGGGTAGTCGGCGTGCAGCGCGGTGACGACGACCTCGCCGACCTCGCCGTCGGCCACCGGGTCGTCGGTGCCGGGGCGCACGATCTCCACGAGCACGCCCTCGTCCACCACCAGCCCCTCGCGCGCGGCCGTCTCGTAGGCGATGACGCCGAATTCGGCCGTGGCGTAGGCCTGGAAGCCGGCCACGCCGCGCTCGGCCAGCCAGTCGCGAAGGCTGGGCGGGAAGGCCTCGCCGCTGAGCAGCGCCTTCCTCAGCCGCGGCAGCGCCACGCCGAGCTCGGCCGCCTTCTCCAGCAGGATGCGCAGGAAGCTGGGGGTGCCCACGTAGGCGTCGGGCTGCAGGTGCTGCATGGCCTGCAGCTGCTGCTCGGTGTTGCCGGTGCCACCCGGGAACACGCTGCAGCCCAGCGCCAGCGCACCGCCTTCCATGATCCACGCTCCGGGGGTGAGGTGGTAGCTGAAGCTGTTGTGCACCAGGTCGCCGGCCTCGAAGCCGGCGGCCTGCAGGGCGCGGGCGCTGCGCCAGTAGTCGGCGCGGTCGCCCTCGGGCTCGTAGATGGGGCCGGGCGACTGGTAGACACGGCGCGCCCGGCGCAGCGCGCCCGTGGCGCGCCAGCCGATGGCACTGAAACCGCCGAAGGGGTCGTGCGCGCCGCCGGTGCCGGCCTCGCGAGCGGCCTGCTGGCGCTCCAGCAGCGTGTGCTTGCGCGTGACGGGCACGCGCGCCAGCGCCGCGCGGGTGGTCACGGTGTCGGGCTCGATGCCGGCCAGTGTGTCGGCCAGTGCCGGCTGGGCCGCGGCGGCGCGCAGCTGTGCGGGCAGGGCGGCCAGGAGGGCGGCCTCGCGCTCGGCGGGGTCTCGCAGGGCCAGGGGGTCGATGTGGGCGGGGTTCACGACAGTCCCAGTCCGGTTTGCAGATTCATGGTGAGCCGGGCTGCGGGCGCGCCGGGGCTCTCGATCGATCAGTCCTCGCCGGCTTCCCAGCGCGCCAGGCGGCTCTTCAGTTCGTCGAGCCACCGTCGCTGCTCGGCGGCGTTTTTCAGCGTATGTCGGTCCCACTCGGGTGTCAGGGCAGGGCGGCGCGCCAGCCGCGCCTGGACCGCGTCGCCGTCCACCACCAGCTCGGCCACGCGCCGGCCGCGCAACTCGAAGCCGGGCCCGCGTTCGGCCAGCTTGGCGTCGCGCAGCGCGCGCTTCATCTGGGCCAGCGCGTGCTCGGCGTTGAACGGCGGCGGCGCGAAGCCGAAGTCCTCGTCGCTCACGACAGCCAGCGCTTGCGGCGCTTGTAGCTCTTCACGTCGCGGAAGCTCTTGCGGTCGCCGCCGCCCATGCCGAGGTAGAACTCCTTGACGTCCTCGTTCTCGCGCAGGGCCTTGGCCTCGCCGTCCATCACGATGCGGCCGTTCTCGAGGATGTAGCCGTAGTCTGCGTAGCGCAGCGCCATGTTGGTGTTCTGCTCGGCCAGCAGGAAGGTGGTCTTCTCCTTGGTGTTGAGGTCCTTCACGATCTCGAACACCTCCTCCACGATCTGCGGCGCCAGCCCCATGCTGGGCTCGTCGAGCAGCACCATCCTGGGGTCGGCCATCAGCGCGCGGCCGATGGCGCACATCTGCTGCTCGCCGCCGCTGGTGTAGGCGGCCTGGCTGGTGCGGCGCGTCTTCAGGCGCGGGAAGTAGTTGTAGACCTTCTCGAGCGTGACAGCCACCGCGGCCTTGCCGTCGCGGCGCGTGTAGGCGCCGGTGAGCAGGTTCTCCTCGATCGTGAGGTGCGCGAAGCAGTGCCGGCCTTCCATGACCTGCACGACGCCGCGCTGCACCATCTCGGCGGTCGAGAGCTTCTCGATGCGCTCGCCGCGCAGCTCGATCGAGCCCTTGGTGACCTCGCCGCGCTCGCCGGCCAGCAGGTTGCTCACTGCGCGCAGCGTGGTCGTCTTGCCCGCGCCGTTGCCGCCAAGCAGGGCGACCACGCCCCCCTCGGGCACCTGCAGCGAAACGCCCTTGAGCACGAGGATCACATGGTTGTAGATGACCTCGATGCCGTTGACGTTGAGCAGGATGTTGCTCATGCAGGTGCCCTCGGGTGTGGTGTCAGGACTGGCAGTCCTTGGGGTCGCGGCGCGTCAGCTTCTTTTCCGCCGCGTAGCGCTCGGCCGAGCCGCGGACCATCGGCTTGATGATCTGCTCGTCGGCCTGAAGCCAGTCGGACGCCCACGTGAACTTGGCCCCGTCCCAGGTGTGCACGCGCGCCCAGGCGCTGCCCATGTGGTCGAAGCAGCTCGTGGACACCGGCCGCATCACGCCCTTGAAGCCCAGCGCGTCAAGCTTGGCCTGCGTGAGGTTCAGGTTCTCGTAGCCCCAGCGCGCCTGCTCGCCGGTCATGACCTTCCCCTTGCCGAAGCGCTCCTGCGCGCCTCGCACGCCTTCGACGGCCAGCATGGCGCCGACCACGCCGCGCATGTACAGCACCGAGCCGACCTCGTCCTTGGGGCCGGTGCCGTCGCCCTTGGCGTGCACCTTGTCGAGGATTTCCTTGACGACCGGGGCGCCCGGCTCGGCGCCGTGCTGCATCATCACGGCGCTGTAGCCCTTGGCGGCAGCGCCGATGTCGCGCAGGTCGGGCTCCGCGCCACTCCACCAGGTGCCGAACATCTTCTCGCGCGGGTAGCCGGTGGCCACGGCCTCCTTGATGGCGGTGGCCGTCATCACGCCCCAGGTCTGCATGATCACGAAGTCGGGGCGCTGCTGGCGCACCTGCAGCCAGATGGCCTTCTGCTCGACGCCCGGCGCGGGAACCGGCAGCAGCTGCACCTCGAAGCCGTGCATCTTGCGGCGCTCGTCGATGATGGGCAGCAGCTCCTTGCCGAAGGGGCTGTCGTGGTAGACGACGGCGATCTTCTTGCCCTTGAGCTTGTCCCAGCCGCCTTCCTTCTTGGCGATGTGCTGCAGCACCGTGTCGCCGGCCACCCAGTAGTGGCCGATCAACGGGAAGTTCCACTTGAAGACGCCGCCGTCCTGGCTGTCGGAGCGGCCGTAGCCCGAGGTGATCATCGGGATCTTGTCGTTCGGGATCTTCTCGGTCAGCGCGAAGGTGATGCCGGTGGACAGCGGCTGGAACACCGTGGCCCCGCCGTGCTTGCCCTTCAGGCGCTCGTAGCACTCGACGCCGCGGTCGGTGGCGTAGGCGGTCTCGCACTCCTCGACCAGCGTCTTCACGCCGTTGATGCCGCCGCGGATGTTGACCAGCTTCATGTAGTCGGCGTAGCCGTTGGCGAACGGCGTGGCGTTCGGCGCCACGGGGCCGGTGCGGCCGGTCAGGCTGGGGAAGAACTGCACCTTGTCCTGCGCGTATGCGACAGGTGCGAGGGTGCCGGCCAGCGCCAGGGTGGCGGCCAGGGCCAGGGTCTTGAGCTTCATGGGGCTTGTCTCCGTGGGGTGGTCAGTGAGGGAAGGGCCAGAGCCGCATCTTTTCCTTGGCGGTGGACCACAGTCGTGCCAGGCCGTGCGGTTCGACGATCAGGAAGAACACGATGAGCGCGCCGAAGACCATCAGCTCGGCGTGCGCGACCGCGGCGGTGCTGATGGTGACGCCCAGGAGGTCTCCGAGCGCCGGCAGGAACTGGTTCAGGAAGATCGGCAGCACGACGATGAACGCGGCGCCGAAGAAGCTGCCCATGATGGAGCCGAGGCCGCCGATGATGATCATGAACAGCAGCTGGAAGCTGCGGTCGATGTTGAAGGCGGCGGGCTCCCAGGAGCCCAGGTGCACGAAGCCCCACAGCGCGCCGGCCACGCCGACCATGAAGCTGCTGACCGCGAACGCGGTGAGCTTGGCGTACACGGGCCGGATGCCGATGACGGCGGCGGCCACGTCCATGTCGCGGATCGCCATCCACTCGCGGCCGATGTGGCTGCGCACCAGGTTCTTGGCGATCCACGCGAACACCACCAGGAAGCCCAGGCACAGCAGGTACTTCTCGTGCGGCGTGTTGAGCGGGATGCCGAAGACGTTGAGCCCGCTCACCGACACCGAGCCCGAGGTCGAGTTGTTGGTGAACCACGAGATGCGCAGGAAGGCCCAGTCGACGAAGAACTGCGCCGCCAGCGTCGCCACCGCCAGGTACAGGCCCTTGATGCGCAGGCTGGGGATGCCGAACAGCACCCCCACCACGGTGGCGCAGACGCCGCCCAGCAGCAGGGCCAGCAGCAGCGGCATGCCTTCGATGCGCACCATGAAGTTGTAGGCCGCGTAGGCCCCGACCGCCATGAAGGCGCCCGTGCCCAGCGACACCTGGCCGCAGTAGCCCACCAGGATGTTCAGGCCCAGCGCCGCCAGCGACAGGATGAGGAACGGGATCAGGATGGCGCGGAAGGCGTACTCGTCGGCCATCAGCGGCACCCCGATCACGGCAAAGGCCAGCAGCAGCGCGATGCCGATGCGGTCCTGCGCGATGGGGAAGACCCGGCTGTCGGTCGTGTACGTGGTCTTGAACTGGCCGTTCTCGCGGTAGAGCATGGTGGGCCTTCGTGTCTCTAGACGCGATCGATGATCTTCTCGCCGAACAGGCCCTGGGGCCGCACGAGGAGCACGAAGAGGACGAGGACGTAGGCGAACCAGATCTCGATGCCGCCGCCGAGCGTGGGGCCGAGGTAGACCTCGGAGACCTTCTCGCCGACGCCGATGATCAGGCCGCCGACGATGGCGCCCGGCACGCTGGTCAGGCCGCCCAGGATGACCACCGGCAGCGCCTTCAGGGCCAGCAGGCTGAGGCTGAACTGCACGCCCAGCTTGCTGCCCCAGATCATGCCGGCCACCAGGGCCACGAAGCCGGCCACGCTCCAGACGATCACCCACACGCGGCTCAGCGGGATGCCGATGCTCTGCGCGGCCTGGTGGTCGTCGGCCACGGCGCGCAGCGCGCGGCCCGTGGGCGTCTTCTGGAAGAACAGGCTCAGCAGGATCACCAGCGCCGCGGCGATGCAGGCGGCGTAGAGGTCCTCCTTGTTGACGAGCACGCCGCCCTGGAAGGCGCCTTCGAACAGGAACAGCGGGTCCTTGGGCAGGCCGATGTCGATCTTGTAGATCTCGCTGCCGAACACCGTCTGGCCGAAGCCGTCGAGGAAGTAGGTGATGCCTAAAGTGGCCATCAGCAGCGCGATGGCCTCCTGGTTGACCATCTTGCCCAGCACCAGGCGCTCCACCAGCCAGGCCACGATGATCATGACGACCAGCGCCGCCGCGAAGGCCAGGATGTTGGCCAGCAGCTTGCTGTCGAAGCCCAGCAGCGCCGGGAACCACTCGGAGAATCGCGCCATCGCCAGCGCCGCGAACAGCACCATCGCGCCCTGCGCGAAGTTGAACACGCCGCTGGCCTTGAAGATGAGCACGAAGCCCAGGGCGATGAGCGAGTAGAGCATCCCGCTCATGAGGCCGCCGATCACGGTTTCGATGAAGAATCCCATGGTGGCCGGCCCTCAGTGCGATGTGCCCAGGTAGGCGCTGATGACGTCCGGGTTGGAGCGCACCTCGTCGGGCGTGCCGTCGCCGATCTTCTTGCCGTAGTCGAGCACCACGACGCGGTCGGAGATGTCCATCACCACGCCCATGTCGTGCTCGATGAGCACGATGGTGGTGCCGAACTCGTCGTTCACGTCGAGCACGAAGCGGCTCATGTCCTGCTTCTCCTCGACGTTCATGCCGGCCATCGGCTCGTCGAGCAGCAGCACGCTGGGTTCCATGGCCAGCGCGCGGCCGAGGTCCACGCGCTTCTGCAGGCCGTAGGGCAGCCGGCCCACGGGCGTCTTGCGCCAGGCCTGGATCTCCAGGAAGTCGATGATCCGCTCCACGGCCTCGCGGTGCTCGACCTCTTCCTTCTCGGCGGCGCTGCGCCAGGGGTTGCGGAAGGCCTGCTGGAGCAGGTTGGTCTTCATGCGCAGGTTGCGGCCGCTCATGATGTTGTCCAGCACGCTCATGCCCTTGAACAGGGCCAGGTTCTGGAAGGTGCGCGCCACGCCCATCTCGGCGACCTGGCGGCTGTTCATGTGGTCGAAGGTCTGGCCGCGGAAGGTGATGCGGCCTTCCTGCGGCGTGTACACGCCGTTGATGCAGTTGAGCATGCTGCTCTTGCCGGCGCCGTTGGGGCCGATGATGGCCCGCACCTCGTGCTCGCGCACGTCGAAGCTGATGTCGGTGAGCGCCTTCACGCCCCCGAAGCGCAGGCTGATGTTCTTCACGTCGAGGATGACCTCGCCGATCTTGCGCTCGCCCATCACGCGGCCTTCCTGCCCAGTTCGGCGCCGACGGCCGCGAAGGTCTTCGCGTCCAGGATCTTCAGCGTCGCGCTGACGCTGCCGGTGCGCCCGTCCTCGAACTTGACGGCCGTCTCGATGAACTGCTCGGCGCGGCCGCCGTACAGCGCGTCGACCAGCACCTGGTACTTCTCGCCGATGTAGCCGCGCCGCACCTTGCGCGTGCGCGTGAGCTCGCCGTCGTCGGCGTCGAGCTCCTTGTGCAGCACCAGGAAGCGGCTGACCTGGCTGCCCGCCAGCATGGCGTCGGCGGCGAGGTCGGCGTTGACCTTCTCGACGCAGTCCCGGATGAGCTCGAGCACCTCCGGCTTGCCGGCCAGGTCGGTGTAGCCGGCGTAGGGCAGGTTGCGGCGCTCGGCCCAGTTGCCCACGGCCTCGAAGTCGATGTTGACGAAGGCGCAGACCTTCTCGCGCTTGTCGCCGAAGGCCACGGCCTCCTTGATGAACGGGAAGAACTTCAGCTTGTTCTCCACGTACTTGGGGGCGAACATGGCGCCATCGGCCGGCCCGCCCATCAAGCGGCCCACGTCCTTGGCGCGGTCGATGATCTTCAGGTGGCCGGTCGCATCCAGGAAGCCGGCGTCGCCCGTGTGGTACCAGCCGTCGGCAGTGAGCACCTCCTCGGTGGCCTTGGGGTTCTTGTAGTACTCCTTCAGCAGGCCCGGGCTGCGGACCATGATCTCGCCGTTGGCCGCGACCTTGATCTCCACGCCGTCGATGGGCACGCCCACGGTGTCGGCCTTGACCTCGTGGTCGGGCTGCAGGCACACGAACACCGCGGTCTCGGTGCTGCCGTAGAGCTGCTTGAGGTTGATGCCGATGGAGCGGTAGAAGGTGAACAGGTCGGGGCCGATGGCCTCGCCGGCCGTGTAGGCCACGCGCACGCGGCTGAAGCCCAGCGTGTTGCGCAGCGGGCCGTAGACGAACAGGTCGCCCAGGCGGTACTTCAGCGCGTCGAGCAAGCCCACCGGGCGCCCGTCCAGCACGGCGGGGCCGACGCGGCGGGCGACGTCCATGGCGCGCTGGAACATCCAGCGCTTGACGCGGCCGGCGTCCTCCATGCGGATCATCACGCTGGTGAGCAGGCCCTCGAACACGCGCGGCGGCGCGAAGTAGTAGGTGGGGCCGATCTCCTTGAGGTCGATCATCACCGTGGCCGCGCTCTCGGGGCAGTTCACCACGTAGCCGCAGGCCAGCCACTGCGCGTAGCTGAAGATGTTCTG
>JBKDQY010000160.1:0-21038 GCA_046341655.1 Betaproteobacteria bacterium
GCGCGGCATCGGCGATCGGGCGATAGCCGGTGCAGCGGCAGAGATTGCCCGAGAGAATGTTATCGAAAGCCGCGCGGGTGAGCGGGCGCTCGGCCTCGTGATAGGCCGCGAAGAGGCTCATCACGATTCCCGGCGTGCAGAAGCCGCATTGCGAGCCGTGATGCACAACCATCGCCTGCTGGATCGGGTGAAGCGTGCCGCCGGCCGAGAGATCCTCCACCGTCAGCACTTCCGCGCCATCAACCTGCCCGAGCAGGAGAATGCAGGCATTCACCGGCTCATAGCGCAGGCGGCCCTCGCGCAGGCGGGCAAGCACCACCGTGCAAGCCCCGCAATCGCCCTCGTTGCAGCCTTCTTTGGTGCCGGTGCAGCGCGCCTCCTCGCGCAGCCACTGAAGCACGGTGCGGGTGGGCTCGGGGGCGGCGTGCTCGACGACGGCGCCGCGGTGGACGAAGCGGACGGGACGGGTGCTCATGGCGGCATCGGGTTCACAGGGACTTACCCGCACGGTAGCGCGCAGCTTTCCTGTGGGTATACGTTCGTGCGCATGTCCGGCATGCGCCAGAATGCATGCCGATGCAGCCCGGCTTCGACACCATCGACCTCCACCTCATCCGGGTGTTGCACACCGTGATCCACGAACGCAGCGTCTCGCGGGCGGCCGTCCGGCTGGCCAGCAGCCAGCCGGCCGTCAGCGCGCAGCTCAGGCGCTTGCGCCGCCTCACCGGCGACCCGCTGCTCGTGCGCGCCGGCCAGCAGATGCACCCCACCGAGACCGCCTTGCAATTGCTGGGCCCGGCCGAGCGGCTGCTGCAGGAGGCCGAGCAGCTCTTCGGCCGCCACCGCGCGCACCAGCGCCGCGCCGCGTTCGACCCCGCGCGCGCCCAGGGCCTGTTCCGCGTGGCCGCCAGCGACTACCTGGACCCGCTGTTCCTGCCGCGCCTGGTGGCCCTCCTGAAGCGCGAGGCCCCCGGCATGCGGCTGGAACTGCTGCCGCTGACGCAGGACTACGACTACCGCCGCCACCTGGCCGCCGGCGACGTCGACCTCGTCGTCGGCAACTGGCTCGAGCCGCCCGAGGAGCTGCACCTGGCGCGGCTGCTCAGCGACGAGATCGTCTGCCTGGTGGCCGAGCGCCACCCGCACGCCGGCGGCCGCGGCTGGACGCGCGAGCGCTACCTCGAGCAGGAGCACGTCGCGCCGATGCCCTTGAGCCCAGGCGCCGTGGGGGTGATCGACGAGCATCTGCGCCAACAGGGGGCGCGGCGCGACATCGTGGTGCGCGCCTCGCACTTCAGCCTGATCCCGCTGATGGTGGCCGACAGCCTGCTGGTGCTGACCACGGGCCGTCTGTTCTGCAGCCGTTATGTGGGCACGCTGCCGGTGAAGATCGTGCGCTGCCCCGTGGGCTTCCCGCCGCTGACGTACTACCAGCTCTGGCACGACCTGACGCACGCAGCACCCAGCCAGCGCTGGCTGCGCGAACAGGTGCGCGGCGTGGCCGCGGGGCTGGCGGGGGCGGGCGCATGACGGCGCCGGCTGCCGCCGGGCAGGCCGTGCGCGCCATCCGCGCCGACCTGCTGGACTTCACGGCCGCGCCGGCCTGGGGCGATGCCTCCGACGCCGCCGCCGGCGTGCGCTGGCGCCCCGACCACTGGCTGCTGGTCGACGCCCAGGGCCTGATCGTGGCGGTGCAACGCGATGACCCCGGCCCCGGCGTCGAGCGGCACGACCACCGCGGCCGCCTGCTGCTGCCCGGCTTCGTCGACAGCCACGTGCACAGCCCGCAGGTGCCGGTGCTGGCCAGCTACGGCACCGCGCTGCTCGACTGGCTCGACACCTACACCTTCCCCAGCGAAACCGCCTGGGCCGACGCCGACCACGCCAGGCGCGGCACCGAGCGGTTCCTCGACGCGCTGCTGGCCCACGGCACCACCGCCGCGGCGGTGTTCCCCACCGTGCACAAGGCCTCGGCCGAGGCGCTGTTCGCCGGCGCGGCGGCGCGCGGCATGCGCATCGTCGGCGGCAAGGTGCTGATGGACCGCCACGCGCCCGAAGGCCTGCGCGACACCGTGGCACAGGCCGAGCGCGACTGCACCGACCTCATCGCGCGCTGGCACGGCCGCGGCCGCTGCAGCTACGCGGTGACGGTGCGCTTCGCCCCCACCAGCACCCCGGCGCAGCTGGCCATGGCCGGCGCGCTGTGCCGGGCCGACCCCACGCTCCACATGCAGACGCACGTGGCCGAGAACCGCGACGAGCTGCGCTGGGTGGCCGAGCTGTTCCCGCAGGCCCGCAGCTACCTGGCCGTGTACGACGACGCCGGGCTGCTGCACGGGCGCAGCGTGCTCGCCCACGGCATCTGGCTCGACGCCGACGACCGCGCCCGCCTGGCCGCCACCGGCGCCCACGTGGCGCACTGCCCCACGAGCAACCTGTTCCTGGGCAGCGGCCTGTACGCGTGGCGAGCGGCGCTGCGCGCCGGCCATGCCACCAGCCTGGCCAGCGACGTCGGCGGCGGCACGCGGTTGTGCCTGCTGCCCAATGCCGCCGCGGCCTACGCGGTGCAGGCGCTGCAGGGCGAACGCCTGACGGCGTGGGTGGCGTTGCACGCGGCCACGCGCGGCGGCGCCGAGGCGCTGCGCCTGGGCCACGAGATCGGCACGCTGGAGCCCGGCCGCATGGCCGACCTGGCGGTGTGGGACTGGGCCGTGGGCACGCTCGACGCCGAGCGCCAGCGCGTGGCCCGCGGCTTGCATGAGCGGGTGTTCGCCTGGATGACCCTGGCCGACGAACGCCACCTCGCCGCCACCTGGGTGGCCGGACAGGAACGCCACCGGAGGACACCCCCTTGAGCACGCCCTTGCGCCTGGAGCCCGGCCCGGCCGAGCTGCGCCTGCAGCTGTCGGGCATCTCCAAGCAGTACCCCGCCGTGAAGGCCAACGACGGCGTGGCGCTGCGCGTCAAGCCCGGCGAGATTCACGCCGTGCTGGGCGAGAACGGCGCCGGCAAGAGCACGCTGATGAAGATCATCTACGGCGCCGTGCAGCCCGACGAAGGCGAGATCCGCTTCGACGGCCGCCCGGTGCGCGTGGCCAGCCCGGCCATGGCGCGCGCGCTGGGCATCAGCATGGTCTACCAGCACTTCAGCCTGTTCGACACGCTGACGGTGGCCGAGAACGTCTGGCTGGGCCTGGACAAGGGCCTGGCGCTGCCGCAGGTGGCGGCGCGCATCGCCGAGGTGGCGGGCGCCTACGGGCTCGACGTCGAGCCGGGCCGGCCGGTGCACACCCTCAGCGTGGGCGAGCGGCAGCGCGTGGAGATCGTGCGCGCGCTGCTCACCAGCCCGCGGCTGCTGATCCTGGACGAGCCGACCTCGGTGCTCACGCCACAGGCGGTGGACAAGCTGTTCGTGGTGCTGCGCCGGCTGGCGGCCGAGGGCACGAGCATCCTGTACATCAGCCACAAGCTCGACGAGATCCGCGCCCTGTGCCACCAGTGCACGGTGCTGCGCGGCGGCCGGGTCACCGGCGAGGTCGACCCCACGCAGGAGAGCAACGCCAGCCTGTCGCGCCTGATGATCGGCGCCGAGCCGCCGGCGCTGAAGCACGCGCCGCGCGCCCCGGGGCCGGTGGTGCTGCGGGTGCGCGACCTGTCGCTGCCCACGGCCGACCCCTTCGGCGTGGCGCTGGCCGGCATCGGCTTCGACGTGCACGCCGGCGAGATCGTCGGCGTGGCCGGCGTCTCCGGCAACGGCCAGCAGGAGCTGCTGGCGGCGCTGTCGGGCGAAGACCCGCGCGCCCCGGCCGGCAGCGTGGTGATGTTCGGCCAGGACATCGCTCGCCACTCGCCGCGGCGGCGCCGCCGCGAGGGCCTGCACTTCGTGCCCGAGGAGCGCCTGGGCCGCGGCGCCGTGCCCACCATGAGCCTGGCCGAGAACACGCTGCTCACGCGCAGCGCCGGCGTGGGCCGGCTGGGCTGGCTGCGGCGCGCCGACATCGCCGCGCTGGCCACGCGCGTGATCTCACGCTTCCAGGTCAAGGCCGGTGGCGCGGGTGCGCCGGCGCGTTCGCTGTCGGGCGGCAACCTGCAGAAGTTCATCGTCGGCCGCGAGATCGACGCCGCGCCGAAGCTGCTGGTCGTGGCCCAGCCCACCTGGGGCGTCGACGTCGGTGCCGCGGCGCTGATCCGCGGCGAACTGCTGGCACTGCGCGACGCCGGCTGCGCCATCCTGGTGGTGAGCGAGGAGCTTGAGGAACTGTTCGAGATCAGCGACCGGCTCGTCGTCATCGCGCGCGGGCGCCTGTCGCCGGCCCTGCCGACGGCCGAGGCCACGGTGGAGCGCATCGGCAGCTGGATGTCGGGCCTGTGGGACGGCGCGTCGGCGGAGGTGACCCATGCTGCGGCTTGAACCCCGCGCCACGCCCTCGCAGGCCATGACGCTGGCCTCGCCGGTGCTGGCGCTGCTGCTGACGGCCACGGTGGCCGCACTCATCCTCGCCGGGCTGGGCAAGGACCCGCTGTCGGGGCTGCAGGTGCTCTTCCTGGAGCCGCTGTCCGACCGCCGCCAGGTCACCGAAGTGCTGCTCAAGGCCACGCCGCTGATCGTCATCGCGCTCGGCCTGGCGGTGTGCTACCGCGCCAACGTGTGGAACATCGGCGCCGAGGGGCAGTTCCTGCTGGGCTGCGTGGGCGGCGGGGGGCTGGCGTTGTGGCTCTCCGGCCTGGCCTCGCAGGGCATCGTGCTGCCCAAGCCGCTGGGCGTGACGCTGGTGCTGCTGGCCGGCATGCTGGGCGGCCTGCTGTGGGCGGCGCTGGTGGCGCTGCTGCGCGACCGCTTCAACGCCAACGAGATCCTCGTCAGCCTGATGCTCGTCTACGTGGCGCAGCAGGTGGTCAACGCGCTCGTCTTCGGCCCCTGGAAAGACCCGCAGGGCTTCAACATGCCGCAGACGGCGCTGTTCCACGCCAGCCTGCACCTGCCGCCGCTGGTGGAACGCTCGCGGCTGCACGTGGGCCTGGTGATCGCGCTGGTGCTGGCGGTGCTGGCGACGCTGTTCCTGTTCCGCAGCTTCCGCGGCTTCCAGCTGCAGGTGGGCGGGCTGGCGCCGGCGGCGGCGCGGTACGCGGGCTTCTCGTCGCGCGCGGCGCTGTGGACGGCGCTGCTGCTGTCGGGCGCGCTGGCCGGGCTGGCGGGCGCCATGGAGGTGGCGGGCCCGATCAAGCAGGTCACGCCCTACCTCAGCACCGGGCTGGGCTTCACCGCCATCATCGTGTGCTTCGTGGGCCGGCTGCATCCGCTGGGCATCGTCGCGGGCGGCGTGCTGCTGTCGCTGATGCTGATCGGCGGCGAGCTCGCGCAGAGCCGCCTGGGCCTGCCCAACGCCATGGCCAGCGTGCTGCAGGGGCTGCTGCTGCTCATCCTGCTGGCCTGCGACACCTTCATCCACCAGCGCCTGCGCTGGGTGCCCACTCCGAGGCGAGCCGCATGAACGAGACCGCCCTGCTCATCAACACCGCGCTGGCCAGCGGCACCACGCTGGCGCTGGCGGCCCTGGGCCTGCTGATCAACGAGCGCGCGGGCGTGCTCAACCTAGGGGCCGAGGGCATGATGCTGGTGGCGGCGGTGGCCGGCTTCGCGATCGCCTTCACCACCGGCAGCGACACGCTGGGCTTCCTGGCCGCGGCGCTGGCCGGCGCGGCGCTGGCCGCGGTGTTCGGGCTGCTGGTGATCTTCCTCAACCCCAACCAGTACGCCACGGGCCTGGCGCTCAGCCTGTTCGGCTACGGCTTCTCGGCCTTCGTCGGCGTGGGCATGGTGGGGCAGTCGCTCAGCGCCCGGCAGCAGCACGCCATCCCCGTGCTGTCGGACCTGCCCTTCGTGGGGCCGGCGCTGTTCAGCCATCACCCCATGGTCTACGTGGCCATGGCGCTGACGGCGGGCATCGCCTGGTTCTTCTACCGCACCCGCTCGGGCCTGCTGCTGCGCGCCATCGGCGAGAACCCCGAGCCCGCGCACGCCCTGGGCTACCCGGTGCGGCTGATCCGCCTGGCCGCCGTGTGCGCCGGCGGCGCGCTGTGCGGGCTGGCCGGGGCCTACGTGTCGCTGGTGACGGCGCCGCTGTGGGTGGAGGGCCTGACGGCCGGCCGTGGCTGGATCGCGCTGGCGCTGACCGTCTTCGCCACCTGGCGGCCGGCGCGCGCGCTGCTGGGCGCCTACCTGTTCGGCGGCGTCACGGTGCTGCAGCTCAACCTGCAGGCGCAGGGCGTGGCGGTGTCGAGCCATCTGCTGACCATGCTGCCCTACATCGCCACCATCGTCGTGCTCGCGCTGATCAGCCGCAACGCGGCCTTCATCCGCCTGAACATGCCCGCCTCGCTGGGGAAGCCTTTCCGCCCCGGCTCATAATTTCGTCACCCACCCACCCAGGAGAGAGTCCCGATGAACGAGCAGATGACCCGCCGCCTGTTTGCGATGGCCGGCCTTGCGGCTGCGGCCGTGCTGGCCGGTTGCGGCAAGAAGGAAGCCCCGCCGCCCCCCGCCGCGCAGGCCCCGGCCGCCGCCAGCGCCCCCAAGCCCGAGCCGCTGAAGGCGGCCTGGGTGTACATCGGCCCGGTCGGCGACGCCGGCTGGACCTTCGCCCACGACCAGGGCCGCAAGGCCGTGGAGGCCGAGTTCGGCGACAAGGTCAAGCCCACCGTCGTCGAGAAGGTGCCCTACGCCGACGGCGAGCGCGTGATCCGCGACCTGGCCGCCCAGGGCAACAAGATCATCTTCTCGACCAGCTTCGGCTACATGGACGCCATGCTGAAGGTCGCCGGCGAGTTCCCGAACGTCAAGTTCGAGCACGCCACCGGCTACAAGACGGCGCCCAACATGCGCGTCTACGACGCCCGCTTCTATCACGACGCCTATGTCAGTGGCATCATCGCCGGCGGCATGACGAAGACCAACACCCTGGGCTTCGTCGCCAGCTTCCCCATCCCCGAGGTGCTTCGCAACATCAACGCCTTCACGATGGGCGCGCAGAGCGTCAACCCGAAGATCAAGACGCGCGTGGTCTGGATCAACAGCTGGTTCGACCCCGAGAAGGAAGGCGCGGCCGCGCAGGAGCTCATCAACAAGGGCGCTGACGTGCTGCTGCAGAACACCGACTCCACAGCCGTGCTGCAGACCGCCGAGAAGAACGGCAAGTTCGCCTTCGGCTGGGACAGCGACATGAGCAGCTACGCGCCCAAGGCGCACCTGGCGAGCAACATCGTCGACTGGGGCCCGTACTACAAGAAGTCCATCAAGGAAGTGATGGATGGCACCTGGAAGGGCGAGCAGCGCACGATCTGGGGCAAGCCCGAGGGCGCCAACGACGTGATCAAGATCGCCGACTTCGTGCCCGCCGAGCTCAAGGCCAAGGCCGAGGCCGCCAAGGAAGGCATCAAGACCGGCGCCATCGAGGTCTTCACCGGCCCCATCGTCGGTGCCGACGGCAAGGAGCGCCTGGCCAAGGGCACCAAGGCCGACCAGGCCTGGAAGGACAAGGTCGACTTCTACGTCAAGGGCGTGGAAGGCAGCATCCCCAGCGGCAAGAAGTGAGCGGCCGCGGCCCGCACCGCGGGCCGCGCGACGTCGGCGAGGGTGCCCGAGGGCGCCCTCTTTTCATGCGCGTCGCGGCCGTTGCGGGTGCTCGCGATCAGGTCTTCGCTGCCGGCTTGCGGATGATCGTCCTCTGGAACCAGGCCTCGTTCATGCGGCCCAGGAAGTCGGGGTCGACCGGGAAGCCGGCCCCGTTGCCGAGCACCGATTCGTTGCCGCACAGCGGGCACAGGGCGGTCTGCCGCTTGATCGCCTCGGGATCGTCCAACTCGTCGAAGTGCAGGCCGGTCCAGGCGACCACGTTCTCGGGCGGGAAGGTCTGCAGGCAGTGGCAGCAGCCGCACATGTTGCTGGCCTGGATCTGCACCCAGTTGTTGGTGAGGTACCGGTAGGCAACGAGGAGTTCGTTCTTCATGGGCCCGCGCGTGCTGTCGTCAGCCCCGAGTCTCGGTCGGAACGGACGCGGCGGGGCACTGCGTGAAAGCCGCCGGGACCCGTGAAAACCCGCATCCCGCGCCGGGCGACCTGCCGCCGGCTCAGCGGCGGCCCTGCAGTTCGGCGAAGAAGGCGTCGGGGCTCGGCTTGCGGCCGAGGAAGCGCTGCACCAGCTGCTGTGGCGGCACCTCGCCGCCCGGGGCAAGGATGGTGTCGCGGTAGCGGCGCCCGACGGCGGGGTCCATCAACCGCCCCCGGAAGGCCGACAGCATGTCCAGCGCCATCACCTCGCTCCACATGTAGCCGTAGTAGCCCGCCGCATAGCCGCCCATCAGGTGCCCGAAGCCGGCCGGGAACAGGGTGCCTTCGACGTAGCCCAGCGGCGTGTTCCGCTCCATGGCCTCCCAGGCGGCCATGGCTGGCCGGGGCCGGCCGGTGTGCAGCAGCATGTCGTAGGCGGCGTAGGACCACTGCCTGAAGTAGCGGATGCCGCGGCCGAAGGTGCGGGCTGCATCCAGCTGCCGCAGCTGCTCGGGGCTCAGCCGCGGGCACAGCGGGCATACCTCGGCCAGCACGGCCAGCGTCTCGGGGCGGCGTGCCCACTCCTCGAACATCTGCGAGGGCGCCTCGACGAAGTCGCGCTTGACCGAGGTGCCCGACAGGTCGGCGTAGCGCGCCGTGGACAGCACGCCGTGCAGCACGTGGCCGAACTCGTGCAGCAGGGTCTCCAGCTCGTCGTGGTCCAGGCCCTTGGGGTTGAAATTGGCCACCAGCACGCTGGTCGGCTGCCGGCCCGCCAGGCGCGAGCCCGGGGCGACGGGGAATGCCGCCGCGTGGCTGTACTTGCCCTCGCGCGGGAACAGGTCGAGGTAGGCCGTGCCGATGAAGCGGCCCCGCGGGCCGCTGCCGGTGCGTTCGTGGACGTCGACCACCCGCACGTCGGGGTGCCAAACGGGCACGCTGGTGACGGGCACGAACTCGATCCCGTACAGCCGCTCGGCCACGCGCATGGCGAACTGCAGGCTGGCTTCGGTGGGGAAGTGCGCGCGCAGCTGCTCCTGGTCGATGGCATAGCGCTGGCGCCGGATGCGTTCCTGCAGGAAGGCCACGTCCCAGCGCTGCACGGTCACCTCCGTCTTCGCCTGCCCGGCGAACGCGGCCTTCTCGGCACGCAGGTCCTCCAGTTCCTGGCGCTGGCCCTGTTCCACCGCGGCCTGCACCTTGCGAAGGAAGTCGTTCACCGCCTGCGGCGTGCCGGCCATGCGGCGCTGCAGGGCGAAGCTGGCGTAGTCGGCCTTGCCGTGCAGCTGCGCCAGCTCGTGGCGCAAGGCCAGCGCACGGTCCAGCCGCTCGAGATTGGCGGAGCCGCCCTGCCGCGCGAAGGCGAGGTGGACCTGCCGCCGCGCCTCCTCGCGGGTGGCGCCGCTCATGAAGGGCAGCACGGTGGGGTAGTTCATGCGCAGCACCAGACGGCCCTGCGCGTCGCGCGGCTGCGCCGCCAGCCAGCTCTCGGGCATGCCGGCCGCGTCCTCCAACGCCAGCGTCACGGTGGTGTCGTCCTCGTTGACGGCCTTCTGGAACGCCAGCCCCAGGGTGCTCAGCTCCTCGTCGATGGCCTTGGCGCGCGCGCGGCGCTGCGGCGGCAGCGACGCGCCGCTGTCCTCGAAGTTCTCGAGCAGCCGCGTGCGATAGGCCGCGTCGGCCGCGTCGGCGGGCTTGAAGGCGCGCACGCGCTGCAGCAGCGGCTGGCTCTGGAAGATCTCGCTGTCCAGCGGGGCGAACTTCTCCACGCAGACCTGCGCGGCGTCGCGCGTGGCCTTGTCGGGCGAGACGTTGGCCAGCAGGTACACCGAGCCGGCGAACCCGCCGGACTGCAGGGCCAGGGTGTTGAACTCGGCCAGCACCGCCCGGCGGTCGCCGCCCCGTTCCATGGTGGCGATCATGGCGCGCAGCGCCGCCAGCTCGGCATCGCAGCGCGCCGAGATGGCTACGGCATCCAGCAGCGCCACCGTGCTGCGGGGCGGCGCGGTCTGCGCGGCCGCCGGCGCTGAGCCCAGGACCAGGGCGATGAACAGGGCCGGCGCGGAGGGCTTCATGGGCGGTCGGAGGTCGTGATCGACCGCCGAGTCTAGGCCGCGGGCCCTTGGCGTGTCAGATCACCGTGTTCCGGACGAGCGACTCCATGGCCTGGGCGCGCTGGAGGTTGTCTTCGATGCTGGTCGCCAAACCGGCCTCGCGCAGCTTGCACAGCATGCGCTGCGTCAGCGTGTGCGTGCGGCCGCCATGGCGGCTCTGGAACAGGAACAGGCGCTGGTCGGGGCCCACCCAGTTCAGCCGCGCCGTCATCCACAGGCCCTGCAGGAACAGGCGGCACACCGCGCCGGGCTGCAGCGTGGCCACCCACTGGGCAGGCGTTGCCGGCGGCTGCCCGAGCGCGTCGTCGCCGGCGCTGGCAAGCGGCACGGTCGGCAGGCCGGCGTGCAGGTCGAGCATCACGGGCACCGGCAGCGGCTCGGCAGGCTCCTCCTGCTGGCTGGCGGCGGAGTCGACCGTCGGCGGCGGCGGGTCGCGCAGGATCTCGGACAGCTCGACGAGCTCGGCATCGATGCGCGGCAGCGGCAGGTCGGTGACCGCCAGCGCCTTGCCCACCTGGCGCAGCAGCGCGGCCCGCTCCGCACGCGAAACCTTCTGCCCCGGCTTGGCCGTGGCGCGGATGAGTTCGTCGACCACCACCGCCGCCTCCGCCACCGGTTCGCTGGCGGCGCCGTGCTTCAAGGCCAGCGCCGTCAGCGCCATCGTCCAGGGGCCGACCAGGAAGCGCCGCAGCAGCCCGCTGGTGGGCGTGGTGCGCAGCTGCTGATGGATCTGGCCGCGGAAGGCCAGCTCGACCTCTTCGCGGTCGGCCTGGCGCTGCAGCGCCGCCACGTCGGCGGCGCCGGGCGCCGCCGCGTGCTCCAGCAGCTCGGATGCCAGCCGCTGCACCTCGTCGGCGGCGCGCAGGCAGGCGTCGGCGTCCAGCCGCGAGCTGGTGAGCAGGCGCTGCAGCAGCGCGTCGAGCGAGCGGCCGAGCTCGCGCTGGTCCTGCGGGCTCATGTCGTCGTGAACCGCGGCGGCGGCCAGCAAGCGGTCGAGCAGCTGCCACCACGGGTGGCCGGGGTTGCTCCAGATCTGCGGGTCGTCGGCGGCCAGGCGCTGCGCCAGCTGTTCCAGTCGCTGCATCAGCCCGACCATCGACGGCGACTGCGCCATCTGCCGCCGCAGCTCGGCGAACAGGCGCCGCATCAGCTCCTCGGCGGCGGCCTTCGGCAGCAGCGGGGCGCCCGGCGCCGGCTCCGGCTGGGCATCGAGCCGCAGGGTCAGCTCTGCTTCGGCGGCTTCCTGCTGGGGCGGAGCCTGCGTGCGCTGGGCCCAGGCCACCAGTTCGCGCATCGACTCGGCGGGGGGCACTGGCGCCTCGTCGCCGGCCAGGCGCTCGGCCGCGAGCTGGGCCACCCGAGCGGTGGCCGACGCGGGCGGTGGCTCGCGGTCGCCGGCGATGCGGTAGCTCAAGGGAGCGACACCGCGCTCCCCGAGCCAGCTCGCGAGCTCGGCATACACCTCGCGCATCTGCGTCGCCATGGCGGTGCCCAGCCCGCGCAGCAACGCGGCGCGCAGGGCGGCGTCAGGCGCGACCTCGTCCGCGGCCTGGCGCACGGCGCGCGCGCAGGGCAGCGGCCCGAGCGGCACGATGGCCAGGTCGATCCGCGGACGCTCGTACAGCCGGCTGCACAGGCCTGCGAGTTCTTGCAGCTCCAGTTCGGCCTCGGACTCGATGAGCTGGACGATGCGGGCGGTCTCGATCTCGTCGTCGATCTGGGTCTCCGAGATCAGCGTCAGGCCCTCGCCGGCACCGGCCGGCCGCGCGGCTGGCGGCGGGGCCGGTGCACGCGCGTCGAGCTGTGCCGTCAGGGCGCTGGTCAGCGCCTGCACCAGTTCCAAGCGACGGCGCTGCAGCAGTTGCGCCAGCAGGGGCGAACTGGCGAGGCCGTTGATCGACACTGCCGAGTCCTCGCGCCGGATGACCCGCTCGACCAGCGCCACCACCCAGCGGCCCAGGCCCTGGCGCAGGGCCTGCTCGAAGGCCGCCGGGCGCAGTGCGACGGGGGTCGGAAAATCGGCAAGGTTCACGGAGGCTCCGGTCGGCGATCAGCGTCGGCGCGGGCAGGGGCACGGCCGTACAGACCAGATTCGGCCGCCGCGGGCCGAACTTGAGCGGCGCCTGCAGGCCGTGCGGCCGTCAGCGGACCGGATTCACGCCCAGCGTCCAGGCCACCAGCGTGAAGCTCCCGAAGGCCAGCACCGTGCTGGTCATGATGATGCGGGCGATGCGGCCGTTGTCGGCGCCGAAGCGCTCGGCCAGCAGCGAGACGTTGCTGGCGCTGGGCAGCGCCGCCGACAGCGTGAGCACCAGGATCTGGAAGCCGGTGACCGGCGCTCCCAGCTGGCGCGCGCCGAGCGCGAGCAGCGCCACCAGCAGCGGGTGCACGAACAGCTTCACCAGTGCCACGGGCACGAAGTCAACGGCCGGCGTGCGCCGGCCGACGTGCTGGCCGGCGCGGTGGAGCACGGCGCCGATGGTGAACAAGGCGACCGGGGTGGCCGATCCCGCCAGCAGGTCGACCACGGCCTGCGCCGGGCCCGGCAGCGCCAGCCCCAGGCCCCCGAAGGCCGCGCCCACCGCGATGGACCACGGCAGCGGGTTCGACAGCGCCCCGCGCAGGGCGCGCACCGCTGCCGCCCGTGCGCCGCCGGCCCCGTCGGCGCCGGCCTGCGAGGCCTGCGCCAGCGCGATGCACAGCGAGCTCACCACGAAGAGATCCACCAGCAGCGTTGCCACGAGGGGCCCCACGGCCGCCGGCCCGAGCAGCGCGACCAGCATCGGCACACCCATGAAGCCGGTGTTCGGGAACACCGCCACCAGTGCGCCGAAGGCGGCGTCCTTCAGGCCCACGCGCTCGTTCAGGCTCCAGGTCACCACCACGGCCACCAGCAGCAGGGCCGCGGCCAGGTACACCGCCATCAGCACCGGGTTCAGCAACTCGACGATGGGCGTGCTGGCGCCGAAGCGGAACAGCATGCAGGGCAGGGCGAAGTACAGGACGAAGGCATTGAGCCCGGGGATGGCGCTCTCCGGCAGCACGTGCCGCTGCGCGGCCACGTAGCCGCACAGCACGAGCGCGAAGAACGGAACGGTGACGGCCAGGATCGCCTGCATCGGGGCAGGAGTATCCCAGCGCCTGCGCAGCGCCCTGCCCGCCGCTTCGGTGCGCCCGGGCGCCTCAGCGCGCCGGCGGCAGGCGTGCCGGCGGTCGCGCCAGTTCGTCCAGACCCAGCCCGCGCTCGGCGAGCAGCGCCTCGACGGCCTGGGTCAGCGGGCCCAGGCGCTCGGCCACGGCATCGCGCACGGTGTCGACGAAGACCTGCGTCGAGCGCTCGATCTCGATGTGCACCGCGTCGCCCTCGGCCTTGTCGGCGAAGGTCGTCATGCGCAGCGTCTCGGGGATCAGCCAGACCTCGAACCAGCCGCTGCCGTCGCGCTCGCGCGCCGCCTCGGCCACCGTGAGGCTGGCCCCGTTGACGGCGATGTAGCCCTTGGCGAACACGTAGCGCATCCAGGGCGCCGGCACCCCGAGGCGCAGAACGTGGTTGTTCTCGGGACGGCGCACCTGCACCACGGTGGCCATGAAGTCGACGTGGCCCGACAGCGGGTGACCACCGATCTCGGCGCCGTCGCGCGCCGCGCGCTCGACGTTGATGGCGCTGCCCACCGCCAGCGTGCCCAGGGTGGTGAGCGACAGACTCTGCTGCATCACGTCGAAGCAGGCTCGGCCGGGCGCCGGGCGCCCGGTGACGGTGAGGCATACGCCATCGACGGCGACGCTGGCCCCCAAGGCGAGGCCCTCGTCGAAACCCGCAGGAAGCTGCAGCGTGAAGCTGCGCAGGCCGGTGCGGTCCTCGATCTGGGCGACGCGGGCGATGCCCTGGACGATGCCGGTGAACATGGCGGGGTAGCTTACCCCAGCGGGTCGGACCGCCTTTGCGGCGCCATCAGCGCGCGCGGGTCACTGCGAGACGAGTTCCGGTGCGACCGGCTCGCCTCGGCGGGCCAGTGGGAACAGCGCCTGGATGGCGCGCAAGGCTTCGGGCTGCAGGTGAGGGAACAGTTCCGCCAGCGCACGGTGGGCTTCGGCCTCGCGCAGCAGCGCCTCGTCGGCCGCGGGGCGGCCGCCCACCCGTGCACGCGAGTGTCCTGCTGGCGGAAGGGCGGTGCTGTGCGGCATCGGGCAACTCCTGTGGGAACGAGGGGCTCGGTCTGATCGATCGCGCAGCCGGCAGTCTGCGAGGGGCGTGTGTCGTCGGGGTGTCGGCGGCACGCCGCAGGCGGAGCGGTGCCCCGATGTGCCCGGCCCGTTCAGAAAGCGCGCAGAGCCACCGCCAGTGCGGCCACGCTGACCAGCAGCACCAGCGCGAAGGCGATCGGCTCCAGGCGTTGCGGATTCCTCGTAGCGCCCCTCAGGGGGTTGTCGGCTTCGACGGCACGGCCCCGAGGATGCGAGCCGCGCCCTGGCACGTTCGCCAGGTGGCGGCGACCGTTCAGCCCGTACGAGGGCGGACGGGGCGGCTCGAGCGCCTCGGCCGCGCCGACCACGAGCTTCAGGCGGGCGTCCGTCCGGCCGCGGGCCGCACGCGCACTGGACGCCGGAGCGGGGACCCGCGGGAGCGGGAGGTCGTCGAAAGCCTGAGGCATCGTGTTCATGCGACGGATGTTGCCGCCGCGATGTGCCTGCGTCATGGGCGGACGCCGCATTTGAGGGGTGCAGTTTTCACCCCAGCCACCTGAATAGGGGGGTCCCGACCCGGATTCCCGGCCCAGCAATCGATCCAGCGCCCCGGTCGCCGCCCGCTGCCCCGGGAAGTGGGCGTTCCGGGGCGGGCAACCGGGCTAGCATGGACCGCATGGCTGCAGACCACCTGGAATCGTTCTCGCTGGCCGAGCCTCCGCCGGGGTTCGTGGACGACCCCTATCCGGTCTACGCCCGGCTGCGCGCCGAGCGCCCGGTGCACGCGCTGGGCGCGGGGAGCTGGCTGCTCACGCGCCATGCCGACGTGCTGGCCGCCTACCGCCACCCGGCCCTGGGCAGCGACAAGCGCGAGGAGTTCGCGCCCCGGCTGGGCGCTGGCACGCCGATCTACGAGCACCACACCACGAGCCTGGTGTTCAGCGACCCCCCACGCCACACGCGGGTGCGCCGGCTGCTGATGGGGGCGCTGAACCAGCGCGCCATCGCGCGCATGGAAGCCCCGCTGGCGCAGTTGGTCGGCGCATTGCTCGACCGCATGGCCGACGAGTCCGCGCCCGACCTGATCGAGCACTTCGCGGCACAGATCCCGGTGGACGTGATCGGCAACCTGCTGGCCGTGCCGACGGCCGAGCGCGGGCCTCTGCGGGGCTGGTCGCTGGCCATCCTGTCGGCGCTGGAGCCGCGGCCGGCACCCGAGGTGCTGGCCACAGCCAACGCGGCCGTCGTGGACTTCTGCGCCTACCTGCGCACCCTGGTGGCCGAGCGCCGCCGCCGCCCCGGCGACCCCGAGGCCGACGTGCTCACGCGCCTGATCCAGGGCGATGCCGAGGGCGAGCTGACCGAGGCCGAGCTGCTGCACAACTGCATCTTTCTGCTCAACGCCGGCCACGAGACCACGACCAACCTCATCGGCAACGGCGTGCACGCGCTGCTGGTTCACCGCGGGCAGTGGGAGCGACTGCGGGGCGAGCCCGGGCTGGCGGGCACGGCGGTGGAGGAACTGCTGCGCTACGAAAGCCCGCTGCAGCTGAACAACCGGCAGGCCCGCGAGCCTGTCGAGTTCGGCGGCGTGTCCATGCCGGCGGGCAGCTTCGTCACGCTGTGCATCGCGGCGGCCAACCGCGACCCGGCGGTTTTCGCCGACCCCGACCGTCTCGACATCGGACGCGAGCCCAACAAGCACCTGGCCTTCGGCCAGGGCGCGCACGCCTGTTCGGGCATGAACGTGGCGCGGCTGGAAGGCCGGCTGGCCCTGGGCGCGCTGGTGGCGCGCTACCCGCGCCTGGCGCTGGCCGGCGCACCCGAGCGCGATCGCCGGGTGCGCTTCCGGGGCTTCCGCCGGCTGCCGGTCAGCCTGGGCTGAGACCCCGCGCATCACCCGCCTGATGGCGGGTGACGCCTCTTACTTGGCGGCCTTCGCGGCCTTCTTGGCGCCCTTCTTCTTGGCGGCCTTCTTGGCCGGGGCGGCCTTCTTCTGGGTGGCCTGCGCAGCGGGGGCGGCGCTGACGGTGCCGGCGGCGGCCGGCGAGGCGGGAGCCTGGGCGAAACTCAGGGCGCTGGCGGACGCCAGCAGGGCGGCGAGGAGGAGGTGCTTGGTCATGGCGTTCCGATACCTGGGAGCCGGGTTCGATGAGCTCCGAATCCGTCGAGCGGCCCGGCGTGCCCGGACATGAGCCTTCAAAGCGCCGGACCCCTTGAGGGTTGACCGCTTCCCTGGAGATCGACAACCCCGGCGAGGCCTCGCCGACGGCGCCGCGGCCTTTCGAGCCCGGCGGCAACCGTGCTGACTCCATCCACGGCGAAACTCACACCCCCAGCCGCTCGGCCATCGCCACCAGCGCCCGGTCGCTGCCACGAGGCCCCAGCAGGCTCAGCCCCATCGGCGCGCCGTCGCGCCCCGCCAGCGGCAGGCTCAGCTGCGGCAGGCCGGCCAGCCCCGCCACGCACAGCAGGCGGATGGCGCGGTTGCGGTAGTCCTCCAGCGCGCCCTCGGGTTCGGTCTTCAGCGGCGCGATGTCGGGCATTGTCGGCAGCAGCAGCACGCCGTCGGCCCCCAGCAGCGCCTCGACGTGCGCCGTGAAGCGCTGCCGGAACGCGGTGGCCGCGATCACCTGCGCGTCGGTCACGCCGCGGCTGAAGGCGAAGCGCTCGGCCACGCCCGGCCCCAGTGGCGGCGCGTAGCGCTCGATCAGCGGGCCGTCGGTCTGCCAGGCCTCAAAGCCCTGCAGGTGGCGGAAGTGCCAGTACATCGCCTCGAACGAGTCAAGCACCACCGTCACCAGGCTCGCTTCGCCCAGCACGGCCTGCACGCGATCGGCGGCGGCCCGCGCGCTCGCCTCGGCCGCCGGCGCGAGCTGCGCCCACAGGTCTGCCGGCCACAGCAGACGGCCCGGCGCCGGCACGGCGTCGGCGCCCAGCAGCACGTCGGCCACGCGCGCAAAGGTGCGCACGTCGCGTGTGAACCAGCCGCAGGTGTCGAAGCTCGGAGCGAGGTCGAGTGCGCCCTGCAGGCTGACGCGCCCGTGCGTGGGTCGCAGACCCACCAGCCCGCAGTGGCTGGCGGGCGCGCGCACGCTGCCGCCGGTGTCGGTGCCCAGGGCGATGTCGCACAGGCCGTTCGACACCGCCGACGCCGAGCCCGAGGACGAGCCGCCGCTGATGCGATCGGGTGCGGCGCCGTTGCGAGGCGCGCCGAAGTGCGCGTTCTGTCCGTTCATGCTGAAGGCCAGCTCGTCGGTGACCGTCTTGCCCACGAAGCGCGCGCCGGCATCGAGCAGCTTCTGCACCGTGGGCGCGGTGCGTGCCTTGATGCCCGACAGCGCCAGCACGACGGGGCTGCCGCCGCCCGTGGGATAGCCGGCGACGTCGAACAGGTCCTTCGCCGCGAAGCTCAGGCCCGCCAGCGGGCCGGCGGCGGCGTGCGCCACGGGTGCGTCGGGGTAGGGCACGAAGGCGTGGATGCCGCGGTCGTCGATCATGGTCAGGCAGTGTGCGAGGTGGGGGTGTCGGCCGTGGCGTCGGTGCGCAGGCAGCGCGCCCGGTGGCCCGGGGCCAGGTCCACGGCCGGTGGCTGCTGCGCGCGGCAGGCGTCCTGCGCCAGGCGGCAGCGCTCGGCGAAGGCGCAGCCCGGCGGCAGCCGGCTCAGGTCGGGTGGCGCGCCGGGGATGGTGACGAGGCGCTGGCCCTTGGCCAGCGCGCCGTGGGCGCGGCTGCGCAGCAACGCCTGCGTGTAGGGGTGGCGCGGCGCGCGGATCAGTTCGCGCGCCGTGCCCTCCTCGACGATGCGGCCGGCGTACATCACGGCGATGCGGTCGGCCACCTCCAGCGCGGCGCCGATGTCGTGCGTGACGAACACGATGCCCAGGCCCAGCTCCCGCTGCAGCTCGCGCAGCAGGATCAGCACCTGGATCTGCACCGTGGCGTCCAGCGCCGTGGTCGGCTCGTCGGCCAGCAGCAGCTGCGGCCGGCAGGCCAGGGCCAGGGCGATCATGGCGCGCTGCCGCATGCCGCCGCTCATCTCGTGCGGGTAGGCGGCCAGGCGGCGCTGGGGGCTCGGGATGCGCACGCGCTCGAAGAGCTCCAGCGCGCGCGAGTGCGCCTCGGCGGCCGACACCGGCTCGTGGCGGCGGATGCTCTCCACGATCTGCGCGCCCAGGCTGTAGACCGGGTCCAGCGCCAGCAGCGGCTCCTGGAAGATCATGCTGGCCACCTTGCCGCGGTAGTCGGCCAGCTCGCGCTCGCTCATCGCCAGCACGTCGCGGCCGGCGACCACCAGCCGGCCGCCGAGCGTGGTGCGGCGTGCCGGGTGCAGCATGAGCATGGTGCGCAGCGTGACGCTCTTGCCCGAGCCGCTCTCGCCAATCAGCGCCACGGTCTCGCCGCGCCGCACCTGCAGGCTCACGCCGCTGACGGCGCGCACCGGCGCGCGGCCGCCGCTGAAGGTGACGCTGAGCTCGGCGATGTCGACCAGCGGCGGCGCTTGCGCGGCGGTGTTCATGCGGCAGGCTCCTGCGCTGCGACCGCGGCCGTGTGACCGCTCCCGGGCTCGTGGATCAGGCAGGCCACGCCCTCGGCGACGCCCGGCAATGCCAGCGCCCGGCGCGACGGCGCCCGTTGCGCGCACACGGCCTCGGCCCGCGGGCAGCGCGGGTGGAAGCGGCAGCCGCTGGGCGGGTTGATGGGGTTGGGCGGATCGCCGGCCAGCGGCGCCTCGAGCGTGCGGCGGTCGGGGTCCATGCTGGGCATGCTCGACAGCAGCGCCTGGGTGTACGGATGCCGCGGCGCGACGAACAGAGTCTCGGCCTCGCCGAGCTCGGCCACCTCGCCCAGGTACATCACCATCACGCGGTCGGAGATGTAGCGCACCACGTGCAGGTCGTGGCTGATGAACACGTAGGTCAGGCCGAACTCGTCCTTCAGGTCCAGCAGCAGGTTCAGCACCTGGGCCTCGACGCTCTTGTCCAGTGCCGAGACGGCTTCGTCGAGGATCACGATGCGCGGCTGCAGGGCGAGCGCGCGCGCGATGTTCACGCGCTGGCGCTGCCCGCCCGAGAGCTCGTGCGGGTAGCGCTCGGCGAAGCGGCCCGGCTCGAGGCCCACCTTGGCCAGCAGGCTGCGCGCGCGCTCGACGGCCTCGCGCGCCGGCACGCCGTGCACCTGCGGGCCGAAGGCGATGCTGTCCTCGATGGTCACGCGCGGGTTCAGGCTGGCGTAGCTGTCCTGGAACACCATCTGCACCTGGCGGCGGTACTCCTTCAGCGGCAGGTCGCGGCTGCCCACCAGGGCCCCGTCGAAGACGACCTCGCCGGCGGTCGGCTCGATGAGCTGCATCAGCAGCCGCGCGGTGGTGCTCTTGCCGCAGCCGCTCTCGCCCACGACGCCCAGCGTCTCGCCGGCCAGCACCTGGAAGTTCAGGTCGTCGACGGCGCGCACCACGCCGCCGCCGCGGCCGAGCACGTCGCGCTTGAGCGGGAAGTGCTTGACCAGGCCCCGCACCGCCAGCAGCGGCTTGCGCACCGCGGCGTCCATCACTTGTTGTCCATGGCGGCGCGGAGCGAGTCGCTCAGCAGGTTGAAGGCGATCGAGGTGATGAAGATCATCACGCCGGGCAGCGCCGCCACCCAGGGCTGCACGTAGATGGCGGTGCGCAGCGTGTTGAGCATCAGGCCCCATTCGGGCTCGGGTGGCTTGACGCCCAGGCCCAGGAAGCTCAGCCCGCTGGCCAGGATCATGCTCACCGCGATCAGGCTGGTCGCGTACACGAAGATGGGTCCGAGCACGTTGCCCAGCACGTGCACGCGCACGATGGTGAAGGCGCCGGCTCCGCTGGCGCGCGCGGCCTCCACGTAGTCGCGGTTGCGCACCTGCGTCGTCACGCTCTCGGCCACGCGGGCGATCGGCGGGATGAACACGATGGTCAGCGACAGCAGCGCGTTGCCGATGCCGGCGCCCAGGGCGCCGCTGAGCGCGATGGCCAGCAGCACGCTGGGGAAGGCATAGAACACGTCGATCGTGCGCATGATTGCCGTGTTGGTGAGGCCGCCCGCGTAGCCGGCCAGGATGCCGATCGCCGAGCCGATGACGAAGGCCAGGATCACCGGGGTGATGCCCATGAACAGGCTCAGGCGCGCGCCGACGATCAGGCGGCTGAGCAGGTCGCGGCCGAGCTCGTCGGTGCCCAGCGGGTGGCCCTCGGTGCCGATGGGCTTCAGGCGCGAGAGCATGCTGCTGGCTTGGGGGTCGGCCGGCGCGATCCAGGGGCCGAACAGAGCCATGGCCAGCAGCGACAGCACGATGGACGCGGCCACCCAGAACACCGGGTCGCGCAGCACGCGCACGCCCACGCTGGCCCAGTAGCCGCGCGAGCGGGGCGCCGGCACCGCCGCCGCCGCGGCGCTGGGCGTGATGACCGCGCTCATGACCGTGCGATCCGCGGGTCGAGCAGCGACTGCACGATGTCCACGACGACGTTGAGCACGACGAAGAACATCGCCAGAACGAGGATGGTGCCCTGCAGCAGCGGCAGGTCGCGCTGGAAGATGGCGCTGTTGAGCAGGAAGCCGGTGCCCGGCCAGGCGAACACCGTCTCGATGAGGATGCTGCCGCCGAGCAGGTAGCCCAGCTGCAGGCCCATCACGGCCAGCGCCGTGGGCGCGGCGTTCTTGACGACG
>JBKDQY010000161.1:0-11280 GCA_046341655.1 Betaproteobacteria bacterium
GGTGCAGAACCTGATGGCGCTGCGCTTCGGCAACGCACTGTTCGAGCCGCTGTGGCGCCGCGAGAGCATCGCCAACATCCAGATCACGCTGGCCGAGAGCATCGGCGTGGGCACGCGCGGCGACTTCTACGACCGCACCGGTGCCTTGCGCGACATGATCCAGAACCACGCGCTGCAGTTGCTGACGATGATCGCGATGGAGCCGCCCTCCACCGGCGACGCCGACGCCATCCGCGACGAGAAGCTGAAGGTGCTGAAGTCGCTGAAGCCCTTCACCGCCGAGGCGGTGGCGCGCGACGTCGTGCGCGGCCAGTACAGGGCGGGCACGGTGGGCGGGCAGCGCGTGCCGGGCTACCTGGAGGAAGACAAGGTGCCGGCCGGCAGCGCCTGCGAGACCTTCGTCGCCCTGCGCACCGAGGTGCAGAACTGGCGCTGGGCCGGCGTGCCCTTCTACCTGCGCACCGGCAAGCGCATGCCGGCGCGCGACGCGCAGATCGTCGTCAACTTCCGCGAGGTGCCGCACCCCATCTTCCCGGGCACGCGCGCGGCCAACAAGCTGGTCATCAAGCTGCAGCCCGAGGACGGCCTGGAACTGCACCTGCTGGCGGCTAAGGGGGGGACGTCCAGCGGCGGCGGCGAGGAACGCCTGTACCCGGTGAGCCTGGATCTCGACTTCGACAAGGCCTTCGCCAGCGAGCGCGTGGGCGCCTACGAACGCCTGCTGATGGACGCCATCGCCGGCCGCCTGAACCTGTTCGTGCGCAGCGACGAGCAGGAGCAGGCCTGGCGCTGGGTCGAGCCCGTGCTGCACGCGTGGCGCGGCGACACGCAGGGGCCGCGCCCGTACGCCGCCGGCAGCTGGGGCCCGCCGGCGGCCAGCGCGCTGGTGGCGCGCGATGGCAGCGCCTGGGCCGAGGAGCAGTGAGCGCGTGACGCTGCCGCGGCGCCGGCTGCTGCGGGCATGGCCGATGCTGGCCGGCCTGGCGCCGGCATGGCCCCGCGCCGCCACCGGGCGAACCTGGCGCGTGGCCCCGGGCGAGAGCCTGGCCGATGCGCTGCGGCAGGCAGGGGACGACGACACCGTGGAGCTGCTCGGCGGCGTGCACCGCGCGCAGGCCGGCGTCATCGAGCAGGCGCGGCTCTCGCTGCTGGGGCGCGACGGCGCCGTGCTGCAGGCCGACGGCGCGCACGCCGAGGGCAAGGCGCTGCTGGTGGTGCGGGGCGGGGCGGTGCGCATCGAGGGCCTCACGTTCCGCGGCGCCCGCGTGCCCGACGGCAACGGCGCGGGCATCCGCTTCGAGCGCGGCCGGCTGGCGCTGCGCGACTGCACCTTCCTCGACAACCAGATGGGCCTGCTGAGCAGCAACGACGGCGGCGCCGAGCTCGACATCGAGGCTTGCCGCTTCGGCGACGCGCCCGTGGTGCCGGCCGGCGCCGGGCTGACGCACCTGCTCTACGTCGGGCGCATCGCCCGGCTGCGCGTGGCGCGCTGCCGCTTCCACGGCGGCCGCCACGGCCACCTGCTGAAGAGCCGTGCCGCCGTCAACGAGGTGCTGGCGAGCCGGCTCGGCGATGCCGCCGAGGGCGGTGCCGCGGCCTCGTACGAGCTCGAGTTCCCCAACGGCGGGCAGGCGCTGGTGCAGGGCAACGTCATCGTGCAGGGCGCCGCCAGCCCCAACCGCGTGTTGCTGGCCTTCGGGGCCGAGGGCGAGGGCGGCGCGCCGCGCCCGCACCGCCTGCTGCTGCGGGGCAACAGTCTGGTCAACCTCGACGGCGCGCCCGGCACGGCGGTGCGCGTGCACGAGGATCGCCTGGCCAGCGCCGTGGCCATCGAGGCGCGCGACAACCTCTTCCTCGGCGCGTTGCGCGCGCCCGCCCCGTTCGACGACGCCGAGGCCGGCAACGTGCTCGCCCCGCTGGCCGCCGCCGACATCGCCCAGGGCCGCTTCACGCTGCGCGGCCGCCCCGCGCCGCCCGGCGCGCAACCCGACTGAAAGCCATGCTCGAACGCATCCGCGCCTCCATCCCCGCGCTGCCGCCGGCCGAGCAGCGCGTGGCCCGGCTGCTGCTGGCCGACCCCCGCAGCTTCGCCACGCTGCCCGTGGCCGAGCTGGCCGAGCGGGCGCACGTCAGCAAGCCCACCGTGGTGCGCTTCTGCCGCAGCGTGGGCTACGACGGCCTGGCTGATTTCAAGCTCAAGCTCGCCGGCAGCGTCAACGAGGGCGTGCCCTTCGTGCACCGCTCGGTGGACGACGACGACAAGGCCGGCGACATCGTCGTCAAGGTGATCGACAACGCCGTGGCCGCGCTGCTGCGCTACCGCAACGCCGCCGCGCACCAGAGCGTCGAGCGCGCGATCGCGGCGCTGGCCGACGCCGGCAGGCGCAGCGGCGAAGGCGCGCGCATCGAGTTCTATGGCGTGGGCAACTCGGGCATCGTGGCGCAGGACGCGCAGCACAAGTTCTTCCGCCTGGGCGTCAACGCGCATGCCGTGAGCGACAGCCACGTGCAGGTGATGAGCGCCACCATGCTCAAGCCCGGCGACGTGGCCGTGGTCATCAGCAACTCGGGCCGCAGCAAGGACCTCATCGACGTGGCCGACATCGCCCGGCGCCGCGGCGCCACGGTCATCACCATTACCGCCAGTGGCTCGCCGCTGGCCATCGACAGCCGCGCCGCCGGTGCCAGCGGCATCCTGCTCGCCGCCGACCACCCGGAGGACGCCGACCGCTACAGCCCCATGGTGTCGCGGTTGCTGCACCTGATGATCGTGGACATCCTCACCACGGGCGTGGCGCTGCGGCTGGGTTCGGCGCGCCTGCGGCCCGCGCTGCAGGCCATCAAGAAGAACCTGCGCGAGCGGCGCTACGTGGGAGCACCCGGCGCACCGCCCGACGATGCCGATGCCGAGGGCACGAGCGCCAGCAGGCCCTCCACGCCGTAGAGGCGCGCCAGGTCCACCAGCTTGGCCGGCGCGCCGGCCACCTCGAAGCCGCGGCCGGCCGCCTCGGCCTGGCGCCGGGCCTCGAGCAGCAGCGCGATGGTGGAGCTGTCAGAGGCCGTCACGGCCGACGCGTCCACGCGCAGCACGCCGCTGCCGGCGCGCACCTGCGCCGGCAACTGCGCGGCCAGCACCGCCGTCTCGTCGATGGTGGCGTGCGCGGGCAGGCGCAGGGCATCGTCGGCCATGGCGCTCAGCTCTTGCCGCCCTTGTTGCGCTCGACCAGCGCGCCGATCAGGCCGTCGATGCCGCCCTTGGTGAGTTCCTGGGCGAACTGCGTGCGGTAGTTCTGCACCAGCCACAGGCCGGCGACGTTGACGTCGATGATCTTCCAGCTCTCGGCTCCGGCGGCGCCGCGCTTGTCCAGCCGGTAGTCCAGCTTGACCGGCTCGCCCTTGCCGCGCACCTCGGACTGCACGATGACCTGCGTGCTGCCCTGCACGGGCTGCGTGCGCGTGATCTGCACGGTCTGGTCTTTCAACTCGGTGAGCGCGCCGGCGTAGACGCGGATCAGCAGCTGCTTGAACTCGGCCTGCAGGCGGGTGCGCTGCTCGGCGCTGGCGCTGCGCCACTGCGGGCCCACGGCCGAGCGTGTGACGACCTCGAAGTCGACGTGCGGCATGACCTTGTTCTCGACCAGCGCGGCGACGCGGCCAACGTCACCGGCCTGGATGGCCTTGTCGTTCCTGGCGGTCTCCAGCACCTCGGTGGACACCTGCCGGATCAGCACGTCGGGCGCCGGCGCGGCAGCCAGCGCGGCCCCGGTCGAGAGCAGCAGCGTCAGGCCGGCGAGGCGGCGGAGGATGGCAAGCACGGCGTTCCTTTCTGGTTCGGGCGCCCGGTCGGCGGGCGATGGATCGTTCGATGCGGGATCAACGCACGAGTTCAGCGCACCGTGCACACCTCATCGGGGGGCCGGGCGCGGCGGCGGCGTCGATGCGGGCCGTGCCGCGGGCGGCGGGTCGTCCCCGATGTCCTCGAAGGCCTCGGGCGGCGGCGCGCCGTCGTAGACCGCGTCCCGGCGGCGCGACAGGTAGGCCTGGCGGAAGAAGCTGTACTTGTCCAGCGCCACGCGGTCGGCCAGGCCCGTGACACCCAGCAGCGAGGCGCGCGCATCCACCACCGTCAGCACGGTGGTCAGCGTGCTGAGCTTGCTGTCGTCGAACAGGTTCGACGGCGAAGCCGCCATGTCCGGCACGCGACCGATGCCGTCGCGCAGGGAACTGGGCCCCAGCAGCGGCAGCACCAGGTAGGGCCCGGGGCCCAGGCCCCAGCGGCCCAGCGTCTGGCCGAAGTCCTCGGAGTGGCGCTTCAGGCCCATCTCGCTGGCCGGGTCGAGCAGCCCGCCCAGGCCGAACAGGCTGTTGGTGAGGAAGCGCATGCCCTGCTCGAGGCCGCTGGCGCCCTTGCCCTGCAGGAGGTGGTTGGCGGCCGACCAGAGGTCGCCGAGGTTGCCCAGGACGTTCGAGACGCCCGTGCGCACGAGTTTCGGCACGACGTCGCGGTAGGTCTCGGCCACCGGGCGCAGCACCGCGTTGTCCACCGCCTCGTTGAAGGCGAAGACCTTGCGGTTGAAGCCCTCCCAGGGATCGCCGGGCGTGGCCGGGCCCGTGGTGGCGCAGCCGCCCAGCAACAGGGCCGCAGCCAGTGTGGCCGCCGCGGCCCGGCGTCGCGGGGCACTCATGGCTTGCCTCCGCCGGGGCTCCCCGCGGCGCCCGAGCCCGTGTTGTCGGCGCGGCTGGTGAGGAACTGGCCGATCAGGTTCTCCAGCACCACGGCGCTCTGGGTCTGGGCGATGGTGTCGCCAGCGGCCAGGTTGGCGTCGTCGCCGCCGGGCTCCAGGCCGATGTACTGGTCGCCCAGCAGGCCCGAGGTGAGGATCTTGGCCGCGGTGTCCTTCGGGAAGCCGTAGGCCTTCTCGATGTCGAGCGTGACCACGCCCTGGAAGGTCTTGGGATCGACGCCGATGCTCTTCACGCGGCCGACGGTCACACCGGCCACGCGCACGGGGGCGCGCGGCTTCAGGCCGCCGACGTTGTCGAACCGCGCCTGCACCGCGTAGGTGGCGCCGCCGCTGGTGGCCCCGAGGTTGGCGGCCTGCAGGGCCAGGAACACCAGCCCCAGCAGGCCCAGCAGCACGAACAGGCCGACGAGCGTCTCGATTCCCTTGCGTCCCATGAGCGGGTTCTCCAGTGGTGTCGACGCGCCGGCTCAGGGCGTCGAGAACATCAGCGCGGTGAGGATGAAGTCCATCCCCAGCACCCACAGCGACGAGATCACCACCGTGCGTGTCGTCGCGTAGGCCACGCCCTCGGGCGTGGCTTCGGTTTCGTAGCCCTGGTACAGCGCCACCAGCGTGCAGATGACGCCGAAGACGAAGGCCTTCACGACGCCGTTGCCGACGTCGCGCCAGACGTCGACCCGCGTCTGCATGATCGACCAGAAGTTGCCGGCATCGACCCCGATCAGCATCACCGCCACGACCCAGGCGCCCAGGATGCCCACGGCCGAGAACAGGATGGCCAGCAGGGGCAGCGAGATGATGCCGCCGATGAAGCGCGGTGCCAGCACGCGGGCGCGCGGATCGATGGCCATCAGTTCCATCGCCGAGATCTGCTCGCCGGCCTTCATGAGGCCGATCTCGGCCGTGAGCGAGGTGCCCGCACGCCCCGCGAACAGCAGCGCCGCCACCACCGGCCCGAGTTCGCGCACCAGGGCCAGGTTGACGATCAGGCCCATGGTCTCGGTGGCGCCGAAGGTGACCAGGGCGTAGTACATCTGCAGCGCCAGCACGAAGCCCACCGCCAGGCCCGAGGCGCAGATGATGATCAGCGAGCGGTTGCCGATGGCGTAGATCTGGCCGACGACGAGGCCGAAGCGCCGCAGCGACTGCGGCAGCACGCGCAGCAGGTCGAACACGAAGTAGGCCGCGTGGCCCCAGCCGCGGAACTGCTCCAGCGCCCAGGCCCCCAGGCGCTGCACCTGCTGCGCGGGGCTCATCCCAGGAAGTCCTCGGCGATCTCGCGCGCGGGGACGTGGAACTTCACCGGGCCGTCGGGCTCGCCGCGCACGAACTGGCGGGTCTCCGGGTCGAGGCTGTCCATCAGCTGCTTGGGCGTGCCCTGGGCGACGACGCGGCCCTGGTTGGCCAGCAGGATGATCCAGTCGCTGATGGCCATGCACTCGGGCACGTCGTGGCTGACCACCAGGCTGGTGGCGCCGGTGGTGTCGTTCAGCGTGCGGATGAGCTTGGCGGCCACGCCCATGCTGATGAGGTCCAGGCCCGCGAAGGGCTCGTCGTACATGATCAGCTCGGGGTCCAGCGCGATGGCGCGCGCCAGCGCGATGCGCCGCGCCATGCCGCCCGACACCTCCGAGATGCGCAGGTGCGCCGCCCCGCGCAGGCCCACCGCGTTGAGCTTCATCAGCACGAGGTCGCGGATCATCGACTCGGGCAGCTTCGTGTGTTCGCGCATCGGGAAGGCCACGTTGTCGAACACCGTGAGGTCGGTGAACAGCGCCCCGAACTGGAACAGCATGCCCAGTCGGCGGCGGATGCGGAACAGCTGGGCGTCGTCGCGGGTGTTCAGCACCTCGCCGTCGAAGACGACGCGGCCCTTGTCGGCCGCGTGCACGCCGCCGATCAGGCGCATCAGCGTGGTCTTGCCGCAGCCCGAGCCGCCGAGGATGGCCGTGACCTTGCCGCGCGGGAACTTCAGCGACACGTCGGACAGGATGGTCCGGGTGTTGTCGTACCCGAACGTGACGTGATCGATCTCGATGAAGGGGTTGTCGAACAAGGGATGCCATCTGGCGCGCCGGGACCCGACGCGGGCGGCGCGAATTGTGGCATGCAGGGCAAACCCGGATGCAGTGCGCGATGAAGTGCCCCATTCAGGGCGCGAAACGCCGCTTCAGCGGGGTAGAACGCTGCTGCCCATCAGGAATTCGTCGACCGCGCGCGCCGCCTGGCGGCCTTCCCGGATGGCCCAGACCACCAGGCTCTGGCCGCGCCGCATGTCGCCGGCGGCGAACACCTTGTCCACGTTGGTGCGGTAGGCCGTGGCCGACTCGGTGGCGGCCCTGGCGTTGCCGCGGTTGTCGCGTTCCACGCCGAAGGCGTCGAGCACCGTGGGCACCGGCGCCGTGAACCCCATGGCCAGCAGCACGAGATCGGCCTTCCACTCCTTCTCGGTGCCGGGCAGCTCGGCCATCCTGCCGCCCTGCCACTGCACGTGCACCGTCTTCAGGCCGGTGAGCTTGCCCTTGCTGCCGACGAACTCCTTCGTCGCGATGGCGAAGCTGCGCTCGCAGCCCTCTTCGTGGCTGGAGCTGGTGCGCAGCTTGGTGGGCCAGTAGGGCCAGGTCAGCGGCTTGTCCTCCTGCTCGGGCGGCTGCGGCATCAGCTCGAACTGCGTCACGCTGGCCGCGCCGTGGCGGTTGCTGGTGCCCACGCAGTCCGAGCCGGTGTCGCCACCGCCGATGACGATGACGTGCTTGCCGTCGGCCCGGATCTGCTTATTCACCTTGTCGCCGGCGACCACCTTGTTCTGCTGCGGCAGGAACTCCATCGCGAAGTGCACTCCGTCGAGATCGCGCCCGGGCACGGGCAGGTCACGGCTGGTCTCGCTGCCGCCTGCCAGCAGCACGGCGTCGAACCCGGCCTTCAGCTGCTCGGGCGTGATGGTCTCCTGCGCGTCGTTGGTCACCTTGCTGGCCGCACCCTCGGCGGGCAGCGCCCCCACCAGCACGCCGGTGCGGAACACCACGCCCTCGGCCTGCATCTGCTCGATGCGGCGGTCGATGTGCGACTTCTCCATCTTGAAGTCGGGGATGCCGTAGCGGAGCAGGCCGCCGATGCGCGAGTTCTTCTCGAACACCGTCACGTCGTGGCCGGCCCGGGCCAGCTGCTGCGCCGCGGCCAGGCCGGCAGGGCCGCTGCCGACGATGGCGACCTTCCTGCCCGTCTTCACGGCCGGCGGCTGCGGCTTGACCCAGCCCTCCGCCCAGGCACGGTCGATGATGGCGTGCTCGATGCTCTTGATGCCGACCGGGTCGTCGTTGACGTTGAGCGTGCACGCCGCCTCGCAGGGTGCGGGGCAGACGCGGCCGGTGAACTCGGGGAAGTTGTTCGTCTGGTGCAGCACCTCGATCGCGCTGGCCCAGTCGCCCTGGTACACGAGGTCGTTGAAGTCGGGGATGATGTTGTTGACCGGGCAGCCGCTGTTGCAGAACGGCGTGCCGCAGTCCATGCAGCGTGCGCCCTGCACCTTGGCCTGGTCTTCCGCCAGGGTGATGACGAACTCCTTCCAGGTCTTCACGCGTTGCTGCGGCGGCTCGTAGCCCTCCTCGAGGCGCTCGTACTCCAGGAAACCGGTGACCTTGCCCATGGTGCTTCGCTCGGTGAGTCGTTACTTGGAAAGAGCCCGTTCGGGCTGACCAGGGATCCGTTCGGGCTGAGCCTGTCGAAGCCCGCTGTCCCGATCGTCCTGAGCCTGTCGAAGGACAAGCTCAGGGCGAATGGGGGCGGTGGCGCGGGCGGCGCGCTCGGCCAGCACGCGCTTGTATTCGTGCGGGAAGACCTTCACGAACCTCGCACGCGACTCGGGCCAGTTGTCCAGCAGTTCGCGGGCGCGCAGGCTGCCGGTCCAGCGGTGGTGGTCCTCGATGAGCTTCTTCAGCAGCGTCTCGTCGACCATCTCGCGGTGCAGGCCCGCGACGGGCAGGCTGGCCTGCTCCTCGCGCGGCAGCACCTTCTCCAGCGCCACCATGCTGGTGTTGCAGCGGCGCGCGAAGCGGCCGTCCTCATCGAACACGTAGGCCACGCCACCGCTCATGCCGGCGGCGAAGTTGCGCCCGGTCTTGCCCAGCACGACGACCGTGCCGCCGGTCATGTACTCGCAGCCGTGGTCGCCCGTGCCCTCCACCACCGCGGTGGCGCCGGACAGCCGCACCGAAAAGCGCTCGCCGGCCACGCCGCGGAAGAAGGCCTCGCCGCTGGTGGCACCGTACAGCGCCGTGTTGCCGACGATGATGTTCTTGGTGGCGTCGCCGCGGAAGTCGATGCTGGGCCGCACGGCAATGCGGCCGCCGGACAGGCCCTTGCCGGTGTAGTCGTTGGCGTCGCCGATGAGGTACATCGTGATGCCGCTGGCCAGGAACGCGCCGAAGCTCTGGCCGCCGGTGCCCTCCAGCTGCATGAAGATCGTGTGGTCCGGCAGGCCCTCGGGGCGCAGCCGCACGAGCTCGCCCGAGAGCATGGCGCCAACGCTGCGGTTGCGGTTTCGCGCATCCTCCATGAACTGCACCTTCTCGCCGCGCTCCAGCGCCGGCCGGCAGCGCTCGATGAGCTTCAGGTCCAGCGCCTTGGCCAGGCCGTGGTCCTGCTCCTCCACCTGGTGGCGGGGCACGTCGGCCGGCATGGCAGGCTGGTGGAAGACGCGGCTGAAGTCCAGGCCGCGGGCCTTCCAGTGCTCGATGCCCTTGCGGGTGTCGAGCAGGTCGGCGCGGCCGATCAGCTCGTCGAAGCGGCGGATGCCCAGCTGCGCCATGATCTGACGCGCTTCCTCGGCCACGAAGAAGAAGTAGTTGACGACGTGCTCGGGCTTGCCGGCGAACTTGCGGCGCAGCACCGGGTCCTGCGTGGCCACCCCCACCGGGCAGGTGTTGAGGTGGCACTTGCGCATCATGATGCAGCCCTCCACCACCAGCGGCGCGGTGGCGAAGCCGAACTCGTCGGCGCCGAGCAGCGCGCCGATGACGACGTCGCGGCCGGTCTTCATCTGGCCGTCGGCCTGCACGCGGATGCGGCCGCGCAGGCGGTTGAGCACCAGCGTCTGCTGCGTCTCCGCCAGGCCCAGCTCCCAGGGCGTGCCGGCGTGCTTGATGCTGCTCCAGGGGCTGGCGCCGGTGCCGCCGTCGTGCCCGGCGATCACCACGTGGTCGGCCTTGCACTTGGCCACGCCGGCGGCGATGGTGCCCACGCCGACCTCGCTGACCAGCTTCACGCTGATGCCGGCGCGCGGATTGGCGTTCTTCAGGTCGTGGATCAGCTGGGCCAGGTCCTCGATGGAGTAGATGTCGTGGTGCGGCGGCGGACTGATCAGGCCCACGCCCGGCACGCTGTAGCGCAGGAAGCCGATGTACTCCGACACCTTGCCGCCGGGCAGCTGGCCACCCTCGCCGGGCTTGGCGCCCTGGGCCATCTTGATCTGGATCTGGTCGGCGCTGACCAGGTACTCGGTGGTGACGCCGAAGCGCCCCGAGGCCACCTGCTTGATCCTGCTGCGCAGGCTGTCGCCCTCGCGCATCTCGTAGTCGGCCTCGATGACCTTGCTGCCGATGACGTCGGACACCCTGGTGCCGGCGGCGATCCTGATGCCCTTGAGCTCGTTGCGGTAGCGCGCAGGGTCCTCTCCGCCCTCGCCGGTGTTGCTCTTGCCGCCGATGCGGTTCATGGCAATGGCCAGCGTGCTGTGCGCCTCGGTGGAGATGCTGCCCAGCGACATCGCGCCGGTGGCGAAGCGCTTGACGATCTCGCTGGCCGGCTCGACCTCGTCGAGCGGGATCGCGCGGGCCGGATCGACCTTGAACTCGAACAGGCCGCGCAGCGTCATGTGGCGGCGGCTCTGGTCGTTGACGATCTGGGCGTACTCCTTGTAGGTGTCCCAGCGGTTGGCGCGCGTGCTGTGCTGCAGCTTGGCGATGGCGTCGGGCGTCCACATGTGCTCTTCGCCGCGCACGCGCCAGGCGTACTCGCCGCCGGCGTCGAGCATGGAGGCGAGCGTGGGGTCGGAGCCGAAGGCCGCGACGTGCATGCGCAGCGCCTCCTCGGCGACCTCGAACACGCCGATGCCGCCCACCTGGCTGGCCGTGCCGCGGAAGTACTTGTCGACGAAGCCCTTCTCCAGGCCGATGGCCTCGAACAGCTGCGCGCCGCAATAGGACATGTACGTGCTCACGCCCATCTTGGACATGATCTTCGACAGCCCCTTGCCAATGGCCTTGACGTAGTTGTAAAGGGCCTTGTCGGCATCGAGCTTGCCCGGCAGCGACTGCTGCAGCTCCAGCAGCGTCTCCATCGCCAGGTAGGGATGCACGGCCTCGGCGCCGTAGCCGGCCAGCACTGCGAAGTGGTGCACCTCGCGCGCGCTGCCGGTCTCCACCACCAGGCCCGCGGTGGTGCGCAGGCCCTCGCGCACCAGGTGGTGGTGCACGGCGGAGAGCGCCAGCAGCGCGGGGATCGCGATGCGGTCGCGGTCCATCGCGCGGTCCGAGAC
>JBKDQY010000162.1:0-25460 GCA_046341655.1 Betaproteobacteria bacterium
CGAGGCCGGATGCAGCATTCGCGTCGATGCGATCGGCAACATTTTCGCGCGCCGCCCGGGCACCGACCCGGCGCGCGCCGCGGTGGCGACCGGCAGCCATATCGACACCCAGCCCACCGGCGGCAAGTTTGACGGCAACTACGGCTGGCTCGCCGGCCAGGAGGTGCTGCGCACGCTGGCCGACCACGGCATCCGCACGCGCGCGCCGCTGGAACTGTGCGTCTGGACCAACGAGGAAGGCTCGCGCTTCGTGCCGGTGATGATGGGCTCGGGCGTGTATGCCGGCGCCTTCACGCTCGAGCACGCGCTGGCCGCCACCGACCGCGGGGGCACCAGCGTGCGCGAGGCGCTGCAGGCCATCGGCTATGCCGGTGAGGCCCCGGCCGCGCTGGCCGACGGCGCGCCGCGCTTCGGCGCCTTCTTCGAGGCGCACATCGAGCAGGGCCCGGTGCTGGAGGATGCCGGCGAGGTGATCGGCGTGGTGGTCGGCGCGCTGGGGCAGCGCTGGTACGACGTCGTCGTCACGGGCCTGGAGGCGCACGCCGGCCCCACGCCGATGGAACTGCGGCGCGACGCGCTGCAGGCCGCCTTGCCGCTGATGCAGGCGGTGGACCGCATCGCCCGCGCCGAGGCCCCGCACGCGCGCGGCACGGTGGGCTGGGTGCAGGTGTTCCCGAACTCGCGCAACACCATTCCGGGGCGCGTGAGCTTCACGGTGGACTTCCGCCACCCCGACGACGCCGGCCTGGCGCGCATGGACGCCGCGCTGCGCGAGGCCGTCGCGCAGGTGCAGGCCGCGGGGCGCGTGACGGTGAGCGTGGAGCCGGTGGTGCACTTCCCGCCGGCGCCGTTCGACCCCGCCCTGCTGGGCCGTGTTCGCGCCGCCGCCGCGCGCCACGGGCTGCCGCACCGCGACATCGTCAGTGGCGCCGGCCACGACGCCGTCTACGTTTCGCGCACGGCGCCGACGGCGATGATCTTCGTGCCCTGCAAGGACGGCATCTCTCACAACGAGGTCGAGGACGCGCGCCCCGAGCACCTGGCCGCCGGCTGCCAGGTGCTGCTGGAGGCCATGCTCGAGACCGCGGGTCGCGCGGCGTGAAGACGCTGCACGCGCAGCCGCTGACGCCGGCGGCAATGGCGCCCTACGGCTCGGTGATCGAGGGGGCCAGCGGCGGCGAGGCCATCAACGGCGGCAGCTCGCGCCGGCGCGAGGCGGTCGCGGCGCTGGACCTGCAGCGCGACGGCGGCCGCGCGGTGCTGGCGGTGTACGACGTGCTGGCGCGCGCCTTCCCCATCGAGGCGCGGGCGCTGGAGCGTCACCGGCTGTCGGACCAGGTCTTCCTGCCGCTGGGCGGGGCGCGCCGCTGCGTGCTGCTGCTGGCACCGGCGGGCCTGGAGGCCCCGCGCGCCGAGGACTGCGTGGCGCTGCTCAGCGACGGCCGGCAGGGCATCCGCATCGCGGCCGGCACCTGGCACCACGGCCTGCTGGCGCTGGACGACGGGCCGTGGGCCGTGCTGGAGCGGCGCGGCGCGGCCGTGGACTGCGAGGAGCAGGGCTTGCCGCAACCGCTGCTGCTGGCACTGTGACACCCGGGCACGGGGCGCCTGTGGCGACCCGTAGCTAGGCCGGCGGTGCCCCGGGCTCGGCCTGCTGCTCGGGCCAGTCGCGGATGTAGGCCTTGAGCATGCGGTTCTCGAAGTCCTGCGCGTCGACCACGGTCTTGGCCACGTCGTAGAACGAGATCACGCCCATCAGCGTGCGCTTGTCCAGCACCGGCATGTAGCGCGCGTGGCGCAGCAGCATCATGCGGCGCACCTCGTCGATCTCGGTCTCGGGCGTGCAGGTCAGCGGCGCGTCGTCCATCACCGAGCGCACCAGCCGCGTGCCGATGCTGCCGCCGTTGGCCACCACGGCCTGGATGACCTCGCGGAAGGTCAGCATGCCCACCAGGTCGCCGTGCTCCATGACCACCAGCGAGCCGATGTCCATCTCGGCCATCGTCGTCACGGCCTGCGCCAGGGGCTGGTCCGGCGTCACGGTGTACAGCGTGTTGCCCTTGACGCGCAGGATGTCGGTGACTTTCATGGCGGTGCGTTCGAGGTGCCGGTGCCGGCGGGGCCCGGATCAATATAGCCCACAATGCCGCGGCCTCAACGCCCCCGCGAGTGCATCGCCGACGCCATGACCTCCGTCATCGACCCCGGTTTCGACACCCTGGCGCTGCATGCCGGCGCGGCCCCCGACCCCGCCACGGGCGCGCGCGCCGTGCCGCTGCACCTGAGCACCAGTTTCGTGTTCCAGAGTGCGGACCACGCGGCCAGCCTGTTCAACCTGGAGCGCTCCGGCCACGTCTACAGCCGCATCAGCAACCCCACCAACGCGGTGCTGGAAGAGCGCATCGCGGCGCTGGAGGGCGGCACGGGTGCGATCGCCACCGCCAGCGGGCAGGCGGCGCTGGCGCTGGCCATCACCACGCTGGCCGGCGCGGGCAGCCACATCGTGGCCAGCAGCGCGCTGTACGGCGGCAGCCACAACCTGCTGCAGTACACGCTGCCGCGCTTCGGCATCGCCACCACCTTCGTCAAGCCCGGCGACATCGACGGCTGGCGCGCCGCCGTGCGCCCCGAGACGAAGCTGCTGTTCGGCGAGACCCTGGGAAACCCGGGGCTGGACGTGCTGGACGTGCCCACCGTCGCCGCCATCGCGCACGACGCGGGCGTGCCGCTGCTGGTGGACAGCACCTTCACGACGCCCTGGCTGATGAAGCCCTTCGAGCACGGCGCCGACCTCGTCTTCCACAGCGCCACCAAGTTCCTGTGCGGGCACGGCACCGTGGTGGGCGGGCTGCTGGTGGACTCCGGCCGCTTCGACTGGGCCCGCGCCGATCGCTTCCCGGAGCTCAACCAGCCCTACGCCGGCTTCCACGGCATGGTGTTCAGCGAGGAGAGCACGGTCGGCGCCTTCCTGATGCGCGCGCGGCGCGAGGGCCTGCGCGACTTCGGCGCCTGCATGAGTCCGCACACGGCCTGGCTGATCCTGCAGGGCATCGAGACGCTGCCGCTGCGCATGGCGCGCCACGTGGCCAACACGCGGCAGGTGGTGGAGTTCCTGAGCCGGCATCCGATGGTTGCGCGTGTGGGCTACCCCGAGCTCGACGGCCACCCCAGCCGCGCCCTGGCCGCCCGGCTGCTGCCGCGCGGCTGTGGCGCGGTGTTCAGCTTCGACCTCGCCGGCAGCCGGCAGCAGGGCCGCGCCTTCATCGAGAGCCTGAAGATCTTCAGCCACCTGGCCAACGTCGGCGACTGCCGCTCGCTCGTCATCCACCCCGCCAGCACCACCCACTTCCGGATGGACGATGCGGCGCTGGCCGCCGCCGGCATCGGGCCCGGCACCATCCGCCTGAGCATCGGGCTGGAGGACGCCGACGACCTGATCGACGACCTCAAGCGCGCCTTCAAGGCCGCCGAGAAGGCGCGATGAGCGCACCGGCCAACGACCGCCCCGCGGTGGAGGTTCACCCATGATGCTCGACGTCCCGCGCCCGGGCGGCCCCGGCAAGGCCTACGCCTACACAGGCGGCAAGCCCTTCGACCCCGCCCTGCCCTGCGTGGTGTTCGTGCACGGCGCGCTGCACGACCACAGCTGCTGGAACCTGCTGGCGCGCTGGTGCGCGCACCACGGCCACGCCGTGCTGGCGGTGGACCTGCCCGGCCATGGCGGGAGCGAGGGCCCGCCGCTGGCCGACGTCGAGGCGCTGGCCGACTGGCTGCTGGCTCTGATCGACGCCGCCGGCGTCGGCAAGGCCACGCTGGTGGGCCACAGCATGGGCTCGCTGATCGCGCTGGAGGCCGCCGGCCGCGCCCCCGGGCGCGTGCAGCGGCTGGTGATGATGGGCACGGCCTACCCGATGCAGGTCTCGGCGTCGCTGCTGGAGACCGCGCGCGACGACCCGGCGCGCGCCATCGACATGGTGACGGCCTGGTCCTACGCGTCCATCGCGCCCAAGCCCTCGTTCCCCGGCCCGGGCCTGTGGCTGCACGGCAGCTGCCGCGCGCTGATGCACCGCATGCAGCGGGGCTGCCCCTCGGTCAACCTGTTCCACCACGAGTTCTCGATCTGCGACCGCTACCGCGGCGGCGAGGCGGCGGCAGCCCGCGTGGCCTGTCCGGTGGACTTCGTGCTCGGCGCGGCCGACCAGATGACCTGGCCGCGGGCTGCGCAGGCCATGGCCACGGCGCTGCGCGCCCGCGTGCACGTCGTGCCGGCCGGGCACAACCTGATGAGCGAGGCCCCCGAGGCGGTGTTGTCCGCCTTGCGCGAGGCGCTGGCCCGCGACAGCATCGTGGCCTGACCACACTCCCGGCAAAGACGATGCGCACGACAGCCCAGGCCGCACCCGGCGCGGTGGACCCGAAGTCCTTCCGCAGCTTCGCCGAGTTCTACCCCTTCTACCTGGGCGAGCACGCCAACCGCACCTGCCGCCGCCTGCACTTCGTGGGCAGCTCGCTTGCGCTGGCCTGCCTGGCGCTGATGCTGGCCACGGGCCACTGGGGCTGGCTGCTGGCGGGGCTGCTGTGCGGCTACGGCTTCGCCTGGCTGGGGCACTTCGGGTTCGAGAAGAACCGCCCCGCGAGCTTCAGCCGCCCGCTGTACAGCTTCATGGGCGACTGGGTGATGTTCAAGGACCTGCTCACCGGGCGCATCCCGTTCTGACATGCGCGGCCCGAACCTGCTGCGCCGACTGCTGCTGGCAGCCCTGCTGGGCGCCGCCACCGTGCCACCCGTGGCGGCCCAGGGCGCGGCGCCCATCCGCATCGGGCTGATCGCGCCGCTGTCGGGCGGGTCGGCCGACTTCGGCACCAGCGTGCGCAACGGCGCCGCCCTGGCCGTGAGCGAGATCAACGCGGTCGGCGGCTACCTGGGGCGCCCCCTGGAACTGGTCGTGCGCGACGACAAGGCCGATCCCGCCACCGGCCGCGCCGTCGCCGAGGACCTGGTGCTCAAGGAAAAGGTGGCCTTCACCATCGGCTTCTGCAACACCGGGGTGGCCCTGCGCGCGCTCGAGGTCTTCGAGGCCGCCCGCCACCTGCTGATGGTGCCCTGCTCGCAGGGCACGGCCGTCACCGCACGCACGCCCCCGGCGCAGAGCTACGTGTTCCGCATCGCGCCGGCCGACCACATGAACGCGCGCTTCCTGGTGCGCGAGGTGGTCGAGCGCCGCAACCTGCGGCGCGTGGCGATCCTGGCCGACCGCACGGGCTATGGCGACGGCGGCGTCAAGGACCTCACGGCCGAACTGGCCCGGCGGCAGATCGAGCCGGTGTTCGTGGGCCGCTTCGACCTCGGCGTGCGCGACCTCACCGCGCTGCTCCAGGAGGCACGCGCCGCCGGCGCCGAGGCCGTGATCAACTACACCGTGGGCCCCGAGCAGGCGGCAGCCGTCAAGAGCCGCGCCGCCATGGGGTGGCGGGTGCCCTACTTCGCGCCCTGGCCGCTGAGCTTCTCCAGCGTGCTGAAGAACGCCGGCCCGGCCGCGCTGGAAGGCACGCTGATGGCGCAGAGCATCATCCAGGACGGCGCCCACGAACGCCGCGCCTCGTTCCTGGCGAGCTACACCCGGCTGCACCCCGCCGAGCGCCCCATTGGCAGCCTGATGGCCGCAGCGCAGAGCTACGACGCCGTGCACCTGATGCTGCGCGCGCTGTTCCAGACCCGCGGCAACACCAGCGGCCTGGCCCTCAAGGCCGCGCTCGAGGACCTGAAGGACCCCTACCGCGGCGTGGTCAGCACCTTCGACCGGCCGTTCTCGAAGGACGACCACGACGCCTTCTCGGACCGCATGATCTGGCTCGGCGAGTGGCGCGGCGGGCGCATCGTCTACCACTACCCCGGCGACGCCAAGCTGTCGGCGGTGCTGAGGCGCAAGGGCGAGTAGACGGCCGCCGCGGGCTTCAGCCGCCCGCGAGCCAGGCCATCGCGTCGGCCACCGCCTGCGGCACGATGCCGCCGTGGCTGCCGGTGAAGCCCTGGCGGCGCATGACCAGGCCCTCGAGGCCCCGCGCCGCCAGCGCATCGCCCCAGGGCACGTTCGACAGCACGTTGCCGGCGCTGGCGTGCGACAGGTGCAGGCGCGCCGGCAGCCGCCGTGCCGCTGCCGCATACGCGACCTGCCAGTCCATGGCGGCATCGAAGTAGCAGCCCAGCGACGCATCGCAGGCCACGTGGTCGTCGAAGGCAGGCGTGCCGCCCGGATCGGCCAGCAGCGCGCGCAGCACGAAGCCGCCGCCGTGCGAGTGACCCCACAGCACGCGGCGCCCGGTGTGGCCTCCGAACTGCGCCTGCACCGCGGGCAGCAGTTCGCCGCGCAGGAAGGCCAGGTAGGCCGCCTGCCCGCCGCCGCCCGAGGTGCACACGTTGGGCGGCACGTAGTCGAGGTCGCGCCGCGACGCGCTGTTCACGGCGGCCACCAGCACCGGCGTGCCGGCGGCCTCGGACGCGCGCGCCACGGCGTCCAGCCAGTTCTCGCCGTCGAGCACCACCCACAGCGGCAGCGCGGTGCGCGGGCCGGCGGCGGCAGGTGGCGTGTACAGGCGCACGGCGTAGTCCGCGCCCAGCGCCCGCGCCGGCACGACGATGGTCTGCATCGTGCCCTGCAGCGGCGCCGGCGGGGCGGGACCGTCGCCGCCCCCGCCGCCGCAGCCCAGCAGCAGGGCCGGGGCGGACAGCAGCCACGAGCGACGCCGCAAGTCCATCAGGCGGCCAGGGCCTCGGCCAGCGTCAACGACGCCAGCCCGCCGCGCCGGAAGGCGGGGCCGCCGGCAGCGCCGGGTTGCCACAGCGTCTCGCGCACCAGGGGCTCCAGCGGCGTGGCCGCAGGGTCCACCAGCAGCACGTGGCGGGGCGCGTCGCCCTCGTCGAGGCTCTGCACCCAGTCCAGCCGCGCCAGCAGTTCCAGCAGCGGCTCGAGCTGCAGCGGATCGGTGCGCAGCGCCTCGGCCAGCGCCGGCAGCGGGAGCCCGCGCTCGGTACCCTGGCGGGCGGCCTGCAGCCGCGCCAGCACGGCCAGGGCGAGCTCGAAGCGCCAGCCCGGCACCGCGGGGCGCAGGGCCACACGCATCGACAGGCTGGGCGCGTAGGCCGCGATCACCGCACCCAGCAGCACCACCACCCACACCAGGTACACCCACAGCATCAGGATGGGCACGGCGGCGAAGGCGCCGTACACCGCGCTGTAGCTGGGCACGCGCTCCAGGTACCCGGCCAGCAGCCACTTGGCGCCCTCGAAGGCCAGCGCCACGAACACGCCACCGGCCACGGCGTGGCGCCAGCGCACGGCGGTGTGGGGCACGAAGTGGTACAGCCCCGCGGCCGCGAGCGCAAGCACGGCGAACTGCAGCAGGTCGACGAGCAGCGACACGCCGCCGGGCAGGGCCGACACCCACCCGCGCGATGCCGACACGGCCAGCGAGGTGGCGGTCAGGCTCATGCCCAGGGCCAGCGGACCGAGCGTGAGCGCCGCCCAGTACACCAGCACGCGCTGGCCCAGGGGCCGGGGCTTGCGCACGCGCCAGATGGCGTTGAGCGTGCGGTCGATGGTCAGCAGCAGCGCCAGCGCCGTGGCCACCAGCAGCACCAGGCCCAGCGTGCCCAGGCCGCGGGCCCGGGCGGCGAAGTCCGTCAGCCCACGCAGCACGGGCCGCGCGATGCCGTCGGGAACGAGGTTCCTGATGAAGTACTCCTGCAGCCCCCTCTCGAAGCCCGCGAACATCGGGAACACCGTGAAGGCCGCCAGCATGACCGTGACCAGCGGCACCAGCGCGATCAGCGTCGTGAAGGTCAGGCTGCCGGCCGTCAGGCCGAGGCGGTCTTCCTTGAAGCGGCGCGCCAGCACCCGCAGGGTTTCCTGCCAGGGCCAGCGGCGCAGGGTCTCGGGCAGCTCGCGTGCCAGCTCGGCGGCGGTGGCCGGCGCGCCGCCGCTGGGGCCGCGGGTGCCGGCCGGCAGGGGCTTGGACATGCTGTCTATGATGCCGCATGACCATCGATGCCCCGCACCCGGAAGGCCCCGTGGCCACCAGCCCCGACCCCGCCGTGCGCCGCGCGCGCGACATCGCCCTGGCCTCGGTGCTGGGCCTCGTTGCGCTGGGCCTGGCCTGGGAGTTGTGGCTGGCGCCCACCGGCAGCGGCACCTGGGCCATCAAGGTGGTGCCGCTGTTGTTCTGCGTGGCGGGCTTGCTGCGCCACCGGCTCTACACCTTCCGCTGGCTGAGCCTGCTGGTGTGGCTGTATGCACTGGAAGCGATGACCCGCGGCGTCGTCGAGACCGGCCTGTCGCAGGCGCTTGCGCTGGGGCAGCTGGCGCTGTCGCTGGTGCTGTTCGCGGCCTGCGCGATGTACGTGCGCTGGCGGCTGCGCCAGGGTCGCCGCCTGGCCGAGGCCGCCGCGCCGTGAGCACCGCCGCCGGCAGCGCAGCGCTGCTGGACACGCTGAGCGCCGCCGTGGGCCGGGCCCACGTGCTGACGCCCGGCGACGGCACCGACCTCACGGCCTGGGAGCAGGACTGGCGCCGCCGCTGGCGCGGCCGCGCCGCGGCCGTGGTGCGCCCGGGCAGCACGGCCGAGGTGGCCGCCGTGGTGCGCGCCTGCGTCGCCCACGGCACGCCGATCGTGCCGCAGGGCGGCAACACCGGCCTGGTGGGCGGCGGCGTGCCCGACGCCAGCGGCACGCAGGTGCTGCTGAGCCTGCAGCGGCTGAACCGCGTCCGTGGCCTCGACGCCGCCAACCTGACCCTCACCGCCGAGGCCGGCTGCGTGCTGCAGGCGCTGCAGCAGGCCGCCGCCGCGCAGGGGCTGCTGCTGCCGCTGAGCCTGGCCGCCGAGGGCAGCTGCACCATCGGCGGCAACCTGGCCACCAACGCCGGCGGCACGCAGGTGCTGCGCTGGGGCAACGCGCGCGAGCTGTGCCTGGGGCTGGAGGTCGTCACCGCCGCGGGCGAGGTGTGGGACGGCCTGTCGGGCCTGCGCAAGGACAACACCGGCTACGACCTGCGCGACCTGTTCATCGGCAGCGAGGGCACGCTGGGCGTGATCACCGCCGCGACGCTGAAGCTGGCGCCGCAGCCGGCCGCGGTGACCACCGCGCTGGCCGCCTGCGGCAGCCTCGACGACTGCGTGGCGCTGCTGAACCTGGCACGCGCGCGGCTGGGCGCGGGGCTCACGGGCTTCGAGGTCATGGGTCGCTTCGCGCTCGACCTCGTGTCGCGGCACTTCCCGGCCCTGCCCCGGCCGCTGCCGGGCGCGCCCTGGACGGTGCTGCTGGAGCAGAGCGACGTAGAGGGCGAGGCCCCGGCGCGCGAGCGCTTCGAGCGCCTGCTCGAGGCGGCCATCGGGCAGGGCTCGGTGGCCGACGCCGTGTTCGCCGAGAGCCTGGCGCAGAGCCGGGCGCTGTGGCACCTGCGCGAATCGATCCCGCTGGCGCAGGCCGAGGAAGGGCTCAACGTCAAGCACGACATCTCGCTGCCCGTCTCGGCCATCCCGCGCTTCTGCGAGCGCACCGACGCGCTGCTGCGGCAGCGCTGGCCCGGTGTGCGGCTGGTCAACTTCGGCCATCTGGGCGACGGCAACCTGCACTACAACGTGCAGGCGCCGCCGGGCGACGACGGCCCGCGCTTCCTGGCCGAGCACGAGCACGCCGTCAACCGGGTGGTGTTCGACAGCGTGGCGCAGGAGGGCGGCTCGTTCTCGGCCGAGCACGGCATCGGCGCGCTCAAGCGCGACGAGCTCGCAGCGCGCAAGCACCCGGTGGCGCTGGGCATGATGCGGGCCATCAAGCACGCGCTCGACCCGCAGGGCCTGATGAACCCGGGCCGCGTGATCTGACGGCCGCCGCGCGTCGGGCCTTCAGCCGGGGCGGCGCGCGCCCGCTCGCGAGGCCAGGCCGGCGAGTCCCAGCGCCATCAGCAACCAGGTCGAGGGCTCGGGGATCGGCGCGGCGAAGCCCGAGACGCGCAGCACTTGGTCGCCGCCACCGAAGGTGGAAAAGAGGAAGTCGCCGGTCACCGGGTCGATGGCCGCGCCTTCCGCGCCCGACAGCCCGTCGACGAACACCCGGCGGGTGCCCAGCAGCGGGTTGCCGTCCGCATCCAGGCTGTAGGCCGCGACCAGGCCTGCGCGGTATTCCGACAGCAGCATGCTGTTGGTCGCAAAGCCGGGGTTGCCGGCCGTGATGTACACGAAGCCCTCCGGGCCGCCGGGCAGGGTCTGGGTGCCCGGTTCGTCTGGATCGACATCCACCTGCACCAGACCGGCCAGGTCGTAGGTGCCGTTGCCGTCCGGGGTGAGGCTCGCGGAATAGAACGCCCCGCCGCCGTAGGTCACCAACTTGATCCGGCCCTCGCCGCCAAACCCGGCAGGCACGAAGTTGATGGCCGAGAGGGAACTCTGCACGCCCAGCGGATCCAGATCGATGATCTTGTCCTCGTCGATGCTGCCCGGCTTGGTCTGGCCCAGGCCATTGATCGGCCAGCGGGCCGTGAACAGCACGCCACCCGGGCCGAAGGCCACGCCGCCGTCGTTGTACTCGCCCACCGTCCCGGATGGGCCGCCGAAGAGCTGCGCGGTGCCGCTGAACCCGGTAATCGAGCCGTCCGCCCCGCGCGTGACGCCGATGGTGTACAGGCTCCCCGCGGCGGTGTTGGCCGAGCCGCCGATGAGCAGCGTGTTGGCGTCCAGGAACGTGAGCCCGCCATAGCGGGGAGGCAGGCCGGGGACCGATCCCAGGCTCGAGGCCGTGTAGCTGCCGGCAAAGCCGGGACCGATGGTCTGTGCCTGCAGCGAGGCGCAGGCGGTTGCCACGGAAACCAGGGCAAGGAGGCGTCGCATGAGGATCTCCCGGTGGATGTGGTGGCTGCCGAACCGGCTGCGGGCCCGGGCGCCGACTCGCGTCAGGCCGAGTGTGCGCGCTCCGCGCGACGTCGCGCAAGTCCCACCGCCCGCTGGAGAGACCAGCCGGCCGCGCTCAGGCCAGACCGCGCATCAGCCCGCCGTCGACGCGGAGGTTCTGTCCCGTGATGTAAGAGGCGCCGTCCGACAACAGGAAGGCCACGGCGTCGGCGATCTCGCGCGTGCTGCCGTAGCGGCCGGCCGGGATGGCGGCGCGGCGCTCGGGCTTCTCGGGCAGGCTGTCGATGAATCCCGGCAGCACCGCGTTCATGCGGATGCCGCGCGCGGCGTGCGTGTCGGCGTACAGCTTGACCCAGGCGCCCAGCGCGGCGCGAAGCGTGGTCAGCGGGAAGTCCTTCGACGGCTCGAAGGCCCAGGCCGAGGACAGGGCCACGAAGGCGCCGCCGCCCTGCCGCTCCATCCACGGCGTGACCAGCCTCGCCGTGCGCACCAGCGACAGGAACACCATGTCGAAGCCGGCGCGCCAGTCGGCGTCGGGGATCTCCAGCAGCGGCCCCTTTGGCGGATGGCCGGCGTTGACGACCACGGCGTCGATGCGGCCGAAGCGCCCGGTGGTCAGCGCCACCAGGCGCTCGAGGTCGGCCGGCTCTGTCACGCTGCCGCGCACGGCGACGCCGCCGAGTTCGGCCGCCAGCGTCTCCACCGTGGCGCCCGGCGACAGCAGCCCCAGCGCGTAGCCGTCGGCGGCCAGGCGCCGCGCCACGGCCGCTCCGATGCCGCGGCCGGCGGCGGTGACGATGGCGACGCGCTGCATGAGGAAGTCTCCTGGATATGGGGTGGACGCGAGGGCCAGCGGCCCGGCCGGCTATTGCAGCGGGCCCTTCAGCGCCGCGGGCATCGGGATGGCGACCGTCTCTATGCCCTCCTCGAGCAGGGCGTGCCGCTCCTCGGGCGAGGCCTGGCCGCGGATGCCGCGCTGCGTCGTCTCGCCATAGTGGATGCGGCGGGCCTCTTCGGCGAAGCGCTCGCCCACGTCCTCGGTCTTCTCGACCAGTTCGCGCACGGCCTGCAGCCACGCCGCCTCGAGGTCGCCCGGGCGCGTGACGGCCTGCGCCGACGAAGCCGCCGCCCGGGCCTGGGCCGGCACCGGCGCCCGGGCGCCCGACAGGTTCAGACGCGGCGCCGAGGGCAGCCGGCGCACATCGGCGTCGTCGCACAGCGGGCAACGGATCAGGCCGCGCGCCAGCTGCGCCTGGAAGTCGTCGTCGGAGGCGAACCAGCCCTCGAAAGCGTGGTCGTGGCGGCAGCGCAGGTCGAAGACCTTCATCGTGCCTTCATGCTACGTCGCGGGCGTCGCCCGCGCTGGCCCAGGACCATGAACGATGGCCCGACAGCGCCGCCTGCAGCCAGTGCAGGCCGATCAGCGTCTTGACGTCGGTGAGCTCGCCGCGGGCATCGAGCGCCGCCAGGGCCGACAGCCGCAGCGTCACCGCCTCGACGAATTCGCCCGCGTCGGGGCGCGCCGGCCCCGGCAGCAGCCCGCGCGCGAACCACAGTGCGATGCCCTCGCTGCTGTAGGCCGCGGCGTTGTGGATCCAGCCGGCCCAGGCCCACTCGGTGGCGGTGTAGCCGGTCTCCTCGAGCAGCTCGCGCTGCGCGCAGGCGATGGTGGGCTCGCCGGCCTCGCGCTTGCCCGCGGGCCACTCCAGAAGCACGCGGTCGATGGGGTAGCGGTGCTGGCGCACCAGCACCACGGTGGGATCGGCCGCGAGGTCGAGCAGCGGGATCACGGCGACGGCGCCCGGGTGGCGGATGTATTCGCGCGAGGCGGTGGCACCGTCGGGCAGGCGCACGATGTCGCGCCGCACCTCCAGGAAGCCGCCCGACAGCAGCGTCTGGCCGCCGAGCCCGGTCTCGCGCAGGTGCGCGTCGGCGGGCGCGGTCATCGCTCGCTCAGGCGTCGGCCGCCGTGCCGCGCGCACCGCGGCGCAGGTAGCGCCACACGAAGCCGGGGAACGCGAAGGTCAGGAACAGCGCGCCCATGGTCACGTAGAACTGCCAGCCCTGCGCGTGGCGGCGGCCGATGCGGTCCTCGAGCAGCCAGCCCACGCCCAGCACCAGGCCGAACAGGATCAGCAGTTCCAGCAGGCGCCAGGCCAGGGCCTTGCTGTCGCGGCGCGGGCCGACGATGAACAGGCGCTCGTTGGCGAACGGCAGGTTTGCCAGCACCAGCGCGGTGAGGATGACGGTCCAGACTTCGGCGGCGTGGTTCACGGATGGCGGTTCAGCTGAGCGTGCGCTGGATGGCGTCGCGGCACAGCGCCATCAGCCCGCCCGAGAACAGGCCGAAGACCAGCACCGCCGCGCCGTTGAGCGCCAGCAGCGCCGTCACCCCCTGGCCGTGCTGCGGCGCCGCGGCGCCCGAGGGCTCGTCGAACCACATGACCTTGACGACGCGCAGGTAGTAGAAGGCGCCGATCAGCGAGAACAGCACCGCCACCACCGCCAGCCAGATGTACAGCGGGACGTTGGTGGTGACGAGGGCCTGCAGCACGCTGAGCTTGGCGAAGAAGCCGATCATCGGCGGAACGCCGGCCAGAGAGAACATGAACACCGTCATGACCCCGGCCATCCAGGGGGAGCGCCTGGCCAGCCCGGAGAGGTCGGACACCTGCTCGCTTTCGAAGCCCTGGCGCGACAGCAGCATGATCAGGCCGAAGGTGCCCAAAGTGGTGAGCACGTAGCTCACCAAGTAGAACATCGCGGAGCTGTAGGCGTTGGCCGCCGACAACGTGTTGTTGTTGACGACGCCGGCGGACAGGCCCAGCACGATGAAGCCCATCTGGGCGATCGTGCTGTAGGCCAGCATGCGCTTGAGGTTGCTCTGCGCGATGGCCGCCACGTTGCCCACCGCCAGGCTGGCCACGGCCAGCACGATGAACATCTGCTGCCAGTCCACCGCCAGGCCCAGCATGCCCTCCACCAGCAGGCGGATGGTGATGGCGAAGGCCGCGAACTTGGGCGCGCCGCCGATCAGCAGCGTCACCGCCGTGGGGGCGCCCTGGTAGACGTCGGGCACCCACATGTGGAACGGCGCCGCGCCCAGCTTGAAGGCAAGTCCCGCCACCACGAAGACGGTGCCGAACACCAGCACCTCCTTGTTGATGCCGCCGGCGGCGATGCGCTCGAACACGCGCGGGATCTCCAGCGAGCCCGTGGCGCCGTACATCATGCTCAGGCCGTAGAGCAGGAAGCCGCTGGCCAGGGCCCCGAGCACGAAGTACTTCATCGCCGCCTCGGTGCTGATGGCGTGGTCGCGCCGCAGGGCCACCAGTGCATACAGGCTCAGGCTCATCAGCTCCAGGCCCAGGTACACGACGAGGAAGTTGTTCGCCGAGCACATGACCGCGATGCCCAGCAGCGCGAACAGCGTCAGCGTGAAGAACTCGCCCTTGAGCATGTCGCGCGCGGCCAGCGTGGGCCGGGCGTAGGCCAGCGTGATCATCACCGCGATGGCGGCGAAGAAGGCCAGCAGGTGGCCCATGGGATCGACCACCACCATCTGCCCCATGCCGTACTCGGTGCGGCCCTCCTGCAGGGCCAGCAGGTGCAGCACGGCGAAGGCGGCGATCGAGGCCTGAGTCAGCCAGAACGTGGTGCCGCGCGTGGGGTGCCTGGAGAAGAGATCGACCAGCAGCACGCCGCAGGCGGCCGCCAGCAGCACGATCTCGGGCAGGACGATGGTCCAGTTCATCGCGTTCATCGTTTCCTCAGCCCGGGATCTTGGACGCCGCCACGTGGCGCAGCAGCTCGGTGACCGCGGGGTTCATCGCGTCGGTCACGGGCTTGGGGTACAGGCCCATCCACAGCACGGCGACGGCCAGGATCGCCAGCATCAGGAACTCGCGGCCGTTCAGGTCGGCCAGCGCCTTGACGTCGTCGTTGGCGACGTCGCCGAAGTACACGCGCTTGACCATCCACAGCGTGTAGGCAGCCCCGAAGACCAGCGTCGTGGCCGCCAGCAGGCCGATCCAGAAGTCGTATTGCACCGCGCCCAGGATCACCATCCACTCGCCGACGAAGCCGGCGGTGCCCGGCAGGCCGCAGTTGGCCATCGCGAACAGCACCGCGAAGGCGGTGAACACCGGCATGGTGTTGGCGACGCCGCCGTAGCTGGCGATCTCGCGGCTGTGCACGCGGTCGTAGAGCACGCCGATGCACAGGAACATCGCGCCCGAGACGAAGCCGTGGCTGATCATCTGCACGATGCCGCCGGCCACGCCGAGCTCGTTGAACATGAAGAAGCCCAGGGTGACGAAGCCCATGTGCGCGATGGAGCTGTAGGCCACGAGCTTCTTCATGTCCTGCTGCACCAGCGCCACCAGGCCGATGTACAGCACGGCCACCAGGCTGAGCGTGATGACGAGCCAGTCGAACTCGCGCGCGGCGTCGGGTGCGATCGGCAGGCTGAAGCGCAGGAAGCCGTAGGCACCGAGCTTGAGCATGATGGCCGCCAGCACCACCGAGCCGCCGGTGGGGGCCTCGACGTGGGCGTCGGGCAGCCAGGTGTGCACCGGCCACATCGGCACTTTCACCGCGAAGGCCGCGAAGAACGCGAAGAACAGCAGCGTCTGCGCGTTCAGCGGCAGCGGCAGCTTGTGCCAGGCGAGGATGTCGAAGCTGCCGCCGCTCTTGAAGTACAGGTACACCAGCGCGATCAGCATCAGCAGCGAGCCGAGCAGGGTGTACAGGAAGAACTTGAACGCCGCGTAGACGCGGTTGGGCCCGCCCCAGACGCCGATGATGATGTACATCGGTATCAGCGTGGCCTCGAAGAACACGTAGAACAGCAGCCCGTCGAGCGCGCTGAACACGCCCACCATCAGGCCGCTGAGGATGAGGAAGGCGCCCATGTACTGGGCCACGCGCTCCTGAATCACTTCCCAGCCGGCGATGACGACGATGACGGTGATGAAGGCCGTCAGCGGCACGAACCACAGGCTCAGGCCGTCGACGCCGAGGTGGTAATGCACGTTGAAGCGCTCGATCCAGGGCATCTTCTCGACGAACTGCATGCCGGCGCTCGCGTTGTCGAAGCCGACGATGAGCGGCAGCGTCACCACGAAGGAGGCCAACGCGCCCACCAGCGCCAGCGCCCGCACCACCCGCGCGTTCTCGTCGCGGCCGACGGCCAGCAGCAGTGCCCCGAAGGCCACCGGCAGCCAGATCGCGGTACTCAGCAAACCCATCTCTTGATCTTTCCTGTCGAAGGCAGCGCTCCAAGCGGCCGCCGCGGAACCGGCTTCGCCGGGCCGCTGGGGGCGCCCCCTCGAGGGGGAGCGCCGACGGCGCTACGGGGGTGGGTCATCTCAGATAGCCGCTGAAGAAGGGCCACAGCTGCCAGGTCAGCAGCGCGAAGATGCCCAGCAGCATGACCAGCGCGTAGGTGTACAGGCGCCCGGTCTGTGCCTGCCGCAGCAGCGCGGCCAGCCCGCCGATGCCCCGTGCCGAGCCGTTGATGGCGCCGTCGATGACGGCCTGGTCGCCGCCCTTCCACAGGCCAGTGCCCAGCAGCCGCGCGCCGGCGGCCAGCACGTGCTCGTTGAACCAGTCCATGTAGTACTTGTTCTCGAGCACGGTGCGCACGGGCCCGAGCGCGCGGTCGATGGCGGCCGGGATGTGCGGGGCCTTAAGGTAGAACACCCAGGCCGTGATGACGCCGGCCAGAGCCAGCCAGAACGGCAGCGTCACCACGCCGTGCAGCGCCATAGCCACCGGGCCGTGGAAGTCCTTGGCCAGCTCGGCCATCGCGGGGTGGGCCTGCGCGTTGACGGTGATCGCGTCCTTGAGAAACTCGCCGAACAGCAGCGGCTGGATCGTCATGTAGCCGATCACCACCGAGGGCACGGCCAGCAGGATCAGCGGCGCCGTCACCACCCAGGGCGACTCGTGCGGCGTGGCGTCGTGGTGCTCGTCGCCGTGGCCGTGGGCGTGGTCGTCCTCGGGCGGGAAGGGCTTGTGGTGGAAGCGCTCCTGGCCGTGGAACACCAGGAAGTACATCCGGAACGAATAGAAGGCGGTGACGAACACGCCGATGTACACCGCCCACATCGCGAAGGTGGCACCAGGCAGCGTGCTGTGGTGCGACGCGATCAGGATGCTGTCCTTGCTGTAGAAGCCGGCGAACAGCGGCGTGCCGATCAGCGCCAGGCTGCCCAGCAGCGAGGTGATCCACGTGATCGGCATGTGCCGGCGCAGGCCGCCCATGTTGCGGATGTCCTGGTCGTGGTGCATGCCGATGATCACGCTGCCCGCAGCCAGGAACAGCAGCGCCTTGAAGAAGGCGTGCGTCATCAGGTGAAACACGGCCACGCTGTAGGCCGACAGGCCCAGCGCCACCGTCATGTAGCCCAGCTGGCTCAGCGTCGAGTACGCGACGACGCGCTTGATGTCGTTCTGGATGATGCCCAGGAAGCCCATGAACAGCGCCGTGATGGCGCCGATGACGAGCACCAGGTTGAGCGCCGTGTCGGACAGCTCGAACAGCGGGCTCATGCGCGCGACCATGAAGATGCCGGCCGTCACCATGGTGGCGGCGTGGATCAGCGCGGAGATCGGCGTCGGGCCTTCCATCGAGTCGGGCAGCCACACGTGCAGCGGGAACTGCGCGCTCTTGCCCATGGCGCCGACGAACAGGCAGATGCAGGCCACGGTGAGCAGCTGCCAGTCGGTGCCCGGGAACTGCAGCTTGCTCAGCTCGCCGGCCTTGGCGAAGGCCTCGCCGTAGTTCAGCGTGCCGGCATGGGCCGCGATGAGGCCGATGCCCAGGATGAAGCCGAAGTCGCCCACGCGGTTGACGAGGAAGGCCTTCATGTTGGCGAACACCGCCGTGGGCTTCTTGAACCAGAAGCCGATCAGCAGGTAGCTGACCAGGCCCACCGCCTCCCAGCCGAAGAACAGCTGCAGGAAGTTGTTGCTCATGACGAGCATCAACATGCTGAAGGTGAACAGGCTGATGTAGCTGAAGAAGCGCTGGTAGCCCGGGTCGCCGTCCATGTAGCCGATGGTGTAGACGTGCACCATCAGGCTCACGAACGTGACGACGACCATCATCATGGCCGTCAGCCCGTCGACCAGGAAGCCGACCTCCATCACCAGCTTGCCCAGCACCATCCACTCGTACAGGGTGGCGTTGAAGCGGGCGCCGCCGGCCACCTGCCCCAGCACCACGGCCGAGCACACGAACGCGACGAACACGCCGAGGATGGTGAAGAAGTGGGCGCCGCGGCGGCCCACCCAGCGGCCGGCCAGGCCTGCGATCAGCGCGCCGGCCAGCGGCGCCAGCGGCACCGTGAGCAGCAGTCCTTGCGAGAGCGTCGAGGCCATCGTCGTCAACCCTTCAGTTCATCCAGCTCTTCGACGTTGATCGACGCGCGGTTGCGGAACAGCACGACCAGGATCGCCAGCCCGATGGCCGACTCGGCCGCGGCCACCGTGAGGATGAAGAACACGAACACCTGCCCGGCCATGCGGTCGGCCTCCAGCGGCAGGTAGTGCGAGAAGGCGATGAAGTTCAGGTTGACGGCCAACAGCATCAGCTCGATGGCCATCAGCAGCACGATCAGGTTGCGGCGGTTCAGGAAGATGCCCACCACCGACAGCGCGAACAGGATGCCGCCGAGGCTGAGGAAGTGGCCGAGCGTGAGCGAACCCATCACGCGCCCCCTTCCTGGCGGGGCGCCGAGGGCTGTTCGACCGTCGGGGCGATCTTCACCAGTCGCACGCGGTCGGCCTTCTTCGCCCGCACCTGCTCGGACGGGTCCATGTGCTTGCTGTCCTTGCGCTCGCGCAGCGTCAGCGCGATCGCGGCGATGATGGCCACCAGCAGCAGCACGGCGGCCAGCTGCAGCGGGTAGAGGTAGTCGGTGTAGATCTCGATGCCCAGCAGCTTGGTGTTGCCCACCTCGAGCTCGCGCGCGGTCGGTGCCGGCGCTCCGCCCTGGAAGCCGCGCATCAGCACCAGCGCCATCTGCAGCGCGATCAGCGCGCCGACGAAGCCCGCCACCGGCAGGTGCTTGTAGAAGCCCTCGCGGAAGGCGTCGGAGTTGATGTCCAGCATCATCACCACGAACAGGAACAGCACCATCACCGCGCCCACGTACACCAGCACCAGCGCGATGGCCAGGAACTCGGCGCGCAGCAGCATCCACAGGCAGCTGGCGCTGAAGAACGCCAGCACCAGGTACAGCGCCGCGTGCACCGTGCTGCGCGCGGTGATGACCCGGAATCCCGCGAACAGCAGGACCGCCGAGAAGACGTAGAAGAGGGCTGTGATGGTGTTCATCGATTCAGACACCCGTTCGCCCTGAGCCTGTCGAAGGGCTGCGTCCGAAGCAAGGCTTCGACAGGCTCAGCCCGAACGGGTTGTTTCTTGTCACCGATTGGGTGGAGGGTTCAGCGGAACTTCGCATCGGCCGCACGCGCGGCAGCAATCTCTCTTTCGTAGCGGTCACCCACGGCCAGCAGCATGTCCTTGGTGAAGTACAGGTCGCCGCGCTTCTCGCCGTGGTACTCGAAGTGGTGCGTCTCGACGATGCTGTCCACCGGGCAGCTCTCCTCGCAGAAGCCGCAGAAGATGCACTTCGTGAGGTCGATGTCGTAGCGCCTGGTGCGGCGCGTGCCGTCGGCGCGCACCTCGCTCTCGATGGTTATGGCCATCGCCGGGCAGACGGCCTCGCAGAGCTTGCAGGCGATGCAGCGCTCCTCGCCGTTGTCGTAGCGGCGCAGCGCGTGCAGGCCGCGGAAGCGCGGGCTCTGCGGCGTCTTCTCTTCGGGGAACTGGACCGTGATCGTCGGCGACAGGAAGTGCTTGCCGGTGATCTTCAGGCCCTTGAACAGCTCGGCCAGCATCAGGCTGGACAGCACGTCCTTGACGGCAGCGAGGGTGCTCATCGCGGCGTCTCCATCACAGGGGCTTGAACACGTTGAAGGGCGTCTGCATCCACAGACCCACGACGACCAGCCAGACCAGCGTGATCGGGATGAACACCTTCCAGCCCAGGCGCATGATCTGGTCGTAGCGGAAGCGCGGGAACGTGGCCCGCACCCACAGGAACATCGTCACCACGACGAAGATCTTGGCCGCCAGCCAGAACCAGCCGTCGGGCAGGAAGGCCACCGGCGACGACCAGCCGCCCAGGAAGAGCAGCACGGTCATCGTGCTGACTAGGATCATGTTCGCGTACTCGGCCAGGAAGAACATCGCGAACGACATGCCCGAGTACTCGATCATGTGGCCGGCCACGATCTCGCTCTCGCCCTCGACCACGTCGAAGGGGTGGCGGTTGGTCTCTGCCAGACCCGAGATGAAGAAGATCACGAAGATGGGCAGCAGCGGCAGCCAGTTCCAGCTGAGGAAGGTCAGGCCCATGTCGGCGAAGTGGCCGCGCTGCTGCTGCGCAACGATGTCCGACAGGTTCATGCTCGCCGAGACCATTAGCACCACGACGAGGCAGAACCCCATCGCGATCTCGTAGCTCACCATCTGCGCGCTGGCGCGCAGCGCCCCCAGGAACGCGTACTTCGAGTTGCTGGCCCAGCCGGCGATGATGACGCCGTAGACCTCCAGACTCGTGATCGCCATCAGGAACAGCAGGCCGGCGTTGATGTCCGCCAGCGCCAGCTCGGGCCCGAACGGGATCACCGCCCACGCCGCCAGCGCCGGCATGATGGTCATGATGGGGCCGAGGAAGAACAGCGGCTTGTTGGCCGCCGTCGGGCGCACGATCTCCTTGAAGATCAGCTTCACCGCATCGGCGATCGGCGTGAGCAGGCCATAGGGCCCGACGCGGTTGGGGCCGGGGCGGATCTGGCTCCAGCCGATGGCCTTGCGCTCCCACAGCGTGAGGTAGGCGACGCAGCCCATCAGCGGCAGCACCACGGCCACGATCTTGATCAGTGTCCAGATCACGAGCCACAGCGTGGGGCCCAGGGCCGCGTTGGCGGCGGTGTGCAGGGGCTCGAACATCAGGCCTTCTCCACGCCGACGGGACCGAACATCGGCCCGAGCGCAGCCGTGGCCGGGTGGCCTGCGGCCACGCGCACCGCCGTGGCGGCGAGGGTGGTGTCACGACGGGCGGCGAGCACGGCACTGCCCTGCCCCTGCGTGACGCGCACGCGGTCGCCGTCGGCCAAGCCCAGCTGCGCCCACAGCGCTGCAGGGATGCCGGCCACCGGCTCGCGCGCGTCGGCGGTGAGCTGCAGCGAGGGCGCGCGGCGCACGATCATGTCGGTGGCGTAGATCGGCACGTCGGCGATGCGCTCCAACCCGCCCGCGGCAGGCCCCAGCGCGGCCGGCTCTGGCTGCACGGCCGTGGCGTTGTCCAGGCGCGCCGCCAGCGTGGCCACGTCGCCCAGCGCCTCGGCGCGCACGGCCTCGACGCTGTCGTGCTCGAAGCCCGGCAGGCCCAGCAGGTTGCCCAGCACGCGCAGGATCTTCCAGCCCGGGCGCGTCTCGGCCAGCGGCTTGACGACGCCGTGGAAGGCCTGCAGGCGGCCCTCGGCGTTGACGAAGCTGCCGCCGGTCTCGGTGAAGGGCGCCGTCGGCAGCAGCACGTCGGCAGACTGGCCCAGCGGGCTGTCGGGTCCGTCGAAGAACGCCGTCATCGCCACCACCAGGCCCGACTGCGCCAGCGCGGCCGCGGTGGCCGCGGCGTCGGCGCCGTCGAGCTGCGGCTCGGTGTGCAGCAGCAGCAGCGCCTTCATGGGCTGCGTCAGCATCTGCGCGGCGTTCAGGCCGCCCGGGCCGGGCTGCGCGCCCACGAGCTGCGCGCCCACGGCATTGCCGCCGTCGCCCAGGTAGCCCACGGTGGCGCCGGTCTGCGCGGCGATCCACTGCGCCACGGCCAGCAGTTGCGCGGCCTGCGGGTGCTGGGCCGCGGCCTGGCCGAGCAGCAGAGCCTTCTGCGAGCCGCCGGCCAGCAGCTCGGCGACGGCCTGCGCGTGCGGGCCGGGATCGGCCGGCAGCGGCGCCGCCACGCCGGCCAGTCGCGCGACGGCGGCAGCCACGTCCGCCAGCTGCTGCAGCCACTGCGAGGGCGCGGCGGTCAGCGTGGCCGCCAGCGGCATCGCCCAGTCGTCGTGCACCGCGTTCAGGCTGGCGATGCGCGCGCCGCGGCGGGCGGCCTGGCGCAGGCGCTGCGCCAGCAGCGGGTGGTCCTTGCGCAGGAAGCTGCCGACGACGAAGGCGCGGTCCAGCGTGGCCAGGCTCGCAATCGGGCGGCCCAGCCAGCGCGCCCGGCCCGGCGCCGCGGCGTTGGCGAAATCGGCGTGGCGCAGGCGGTGGTCGACGCTCTCGCTGCCGAAGCCACGCACCAGCTTCGCGAGGAGGTGCAGTTCCTCGACGGTGCTGCCCGGGTGGGCCAGCCCGCCGACGTGCGAGGTGCCGAACTCGGCCTTCACGCGCTTCAGGCCATCGGCCACGTACTGCAGCGCGGTGGTCCAGTCCACCGCCTGCCACTGGCCGCCCTGCTTGATCATCGGCTGCCGCAGCCGCGACGGCGCGTTCAGCGCCTCGTAGCCGAAGCGGTCGCGATCGGCGATCCAGCACTCGTTGACGTCCTCGTTCTCCAGGGGCACCACGCGCATCACCGTGCCGGCCTTGACCTGCACGACGAGGTTGGCGCCGGTGCTGTCGTGCGGGCTCACGCTCTTGCGGCGGCTGAGCTCCCAGGTGCGCGCGCTGTAGCGGAAGGGCTTGCTCGTGAGCGCGCCGACCGGGCAGACGTCGATCATGTTGCCCGAGAGCTCGCTGTCGACGGTGCGGTCCTCGACGGTGGTGATCTCGCTGTGCTCGCCGCGGTGGATCATGCCCAGCTCCATCACCCCGGCAACCTCCTGGCCGAAGCGCACGCAGCGCGTGCAGTGGATGCAGCGGGACATCTCCTCCATGCTGATCAGCGGGCCGACGTCCTTGTGCGGCACGACGCGCTTCTCTTCGGCGTAGCGGCTGGCGCTGCCGCCGTAGCCCACGGCCAGGTCCTGCAGCTGGCACTCGCCGCCCTGGTCGCAGATGGGGCAGTCCAGCGGGTGGTTGATGAGCAGGAACTCCATCACCGACTGCTGCGCCTTCACCGCCTTGTCGGACTTCGTGCGCACCACCATGCCGTTGGTCACGGGGGTGGCGCAGGCCGGCATGGGCTTGGGCATCTTCTCGATGTCGACCAGGCACATGCGGCAGTTGGCCGCGATGGACAGCTTCTTGTGATAGCAGAAGTGCGGCACGTAGATGCCGGCGGCGTCGGCCGCGTGCATGACCACGCTGCCGTCGGGAACCGTGACGGCCTTGCCGTCGATGTGGAGCTCGGCCATGGTGCTAGACGTACTGCGGCACAGCGCAGGTCTTGTGCTCGACGTGGTGCGCGAACTCGTCGCGGAAGTGCTTGAGCATGCCTTCCACCGGCATCGCGGCAGCGTCGCCCAGGGCGCAGATCGTGCGGCCCTTGATGTTGGCGGCCACGCTGTCGAGCAGCGCCAGATCGTCGGCGCGCCCCTGGCCGTGCTCGATGCGGTGGATGACGCGCCACAGCCAGCCCGTGCCCTCGCGGCAGGGCGTGCACTGGCCGCAGCTCTCGTGCTGGTAGAAGTAGGACAGCCGCAGCAGGCTCTTGACCATGCAGCGGGTGTCGTTCATCACGATGACCGCGCCCGAGCCCAGCATGGAGCCGGCCTTGGCGATGGCGTCGTAGTCCATCGTCAGGTCCATCATCACCTGGGCCGGCAGCACCGGCGCCGACGAGCCGCCGGGGATGACGGCCTTCAGCGCGCCGCCCTTGACGCCGCCGGCCAGCTCCAGCAGCCTGGAAAACGGCGTGCCCAGCGGGATCTCGAAGTTGCCGGGCTGGTTGACGTCGCCCACCACGCTGAAGATCTTGGTGCCGCCGTTGTTGGGCTTGCCGCACTCCAGGTAGGCCTGGCCGCCGTGGTTGATGATCCACGGCACCGCGGCGAAGGTCTCGGTGTTGTTGATCGTCGTGGGCTTGCCGTACAGGCCGAAGCTCGCCGGGAACGGCGGCTTGAAGCGGGGCTGGCCCTTCTTGCCCTCGAGGCTCTCGAGCAGCGCGGTCTCCTCGCCGCAGATGTAGGCGCCGAAGCCGTGGAAGGCGTGCAGCTGGAAGCTGAACTCCGACCCGCCGATGCGCTCGCCCAGCATGCCGGCGGCGCGGGCCTCGTCGAGCGCCTGCTCGAAGCGCTCGTAGATCTCGAAGATCTCGCCGTGGATGTAGTTGTAGCCGGTGCGGATGCCCATCGCGTAGGCGGCGATGGCCATGCCCTCGATGACGATGTGCGGGTTGTAGGCGAGGATGTCGCGGTCCTTGCAGGTGCCGGGCTCGCCCTCGTCGGAGTTGCACACCAGGTACTTGGGCCCCGGGAAGTTGCGCGGCATGAAGCTCCACTTCAGGCCGGTGGGGAAACCCGCGCCACCCCGGCCGCGCAGTGCACTGGCCTTGACCTCGGTGATGACCTGCTCAGGCGTCATGCCCGGGCCGCCGTCCAGGCCCAGGATCTTCTTCAGCGCGGTGTAGCCGCCGCGCGCCACGTAGTCGGCGTAGCGCCAGTTGCGGCCGTCGAGGCCGGCGTAGATCTGCGCGCCGACGTGGCGGCCGTGGAAGCAGGTCTCGACGCCCTTGGCCTGGAACTTCGACAGGTCAAGCATGGGATTGGCCCTTGAGGAACTCGAGCAGTTCGTCCAGCCGCTCGTTCGTCATGAAGCTGAGCATCTGGCGATCGTTGACCAGCATCACCGGCGCGTCGGCGCAGGCGCCCAGGCACTCGCTGGGCTGCACGGTGAAGGTGCCGTCCGCCGTGGTGCCGTAGGGCTCGACGCCCAGCCGCCGGCACACGTGCTGCAGTGCCTGCTCTCCGTCGCGCAACGCGCAGGGCAGGTTGGTGCAGACGTTGAGCTTGAAGCGCCCCACCGGCTGCTGGTTGTACATGTTGTAGAAGGTCGTCACCTCGTGCACCGCGATCGGCGGCATGCCCAGGTACGCCGCCACGGCGTCCTCGGCCTCGGTGCTGACCCAGCCCTGCTCCTGCTGCACGATGGCCAGGCAGGCCATGACCGCCGAGACCTTCTGCTCGGGCGGGTACTTGGCGACCTCGCGGTCGAACCTCGCCTTCGTCGCCTCAGTCAACTGCATCATCGATCGATCTCGCCGAACACGATGTCCATCGTCCCGATGAGCGCCACTGCGTCGGCGATCATGTGGCCGCGCGCCATCTCGTCGAGCGCGGCCAGGTGCACGAAGCCCGGGGGGCGGATCTTCAGGCGGTAGGGCTTGTTGGCCCCGTCGCTGACGATGTAGATGCCGAACTCGCCCTTGGGATGCTCCACCGCCGCGTAGGCCTCGCCCTCGGGCACGTGGAAACCGTCGGTGAAGAGCTTGAAATGGTGGATCAACTCCTCCATGCTGGACTTCATTTCCACGCGAGAAGGCGGTGCCACCTTGTGGTTGTTGGTGATGACCGGGCCGGGGTTCTGACGCAGCCACTGCACGCAC
>JBKDQY010000163.1:0-8974 GCA_046341655.1 Betaproteobacteria bacterium
ACCACAGCCTGGACCTGCTGCTGATCGACGACGTGCAGTTCTTCGCCGGCAAGGACCGCACCCAGGAGGAGTTCTTCAACGCCTTCGAGGCGCTGCTGTCGAAGAAGGCGCACATCATCATGACCAGCGACACCTACCCCACGGGCCTGGTCGACATCGACGAGCGGCTGACCAGCCGCTTCGACAGCGGCCTGACCGTGGCCATCGAGCCGCCCGAGCTGGAGATGCGCGTCGCCATCCTGCAGCGCAAGGCACAGGCCGAAGGCAGCGAGATGCCCGAGGACGTGGCCTTCTTCATCGCCAAGAACGTGCGCGCCAACGTCCGCGAGCTGGAGGGGGCGCTTCGCAAGGTGCTGGCCTACAGCCGCTTCAGCCACAAGGACATCAACATCGCCCTGGCGCGCGAGGCGCTGCGAGACCTGCTCAGCATCCAGAACCGGCAGATCGGCGTCGAGAACATCCAGAAGACGGTGGCCGACTTCTACAAGATCAAGGTCGCCGACATGTACAGCAAGAAGCGCCCGGCCTCGATCGCGCGGCCGCGGCAGATCGCCATGTACCTGGCCAAGGAGCTGACGAAGAAGAGTCTGCCCGAGATCGGCGAGCTCTTCGGCGGCCGCGACCACACCACCGTGCTGCACGCGGTGCGCAAGATCGGCGCCGAGCGCAGCACCAACACCGAGCTCAACCAGCAGCTGCACGTGCTCGAGCAGACGCTCAAGGGCTGAGGCCGCCCCGGCGGCCTGCGAGCGGACAAGCCTGTGGACAGTGCCCGGACAAGCCGGCGCTTGCCCACAGCCGGCGGCGGCGGCGGCGACTTGTCCCCAAAGGCAGCGGCCGGCCAGGGCCCCTGGCACACAGGGTTCGCCGGCTGCTAAACCATTGCCGGAAAAGGCGAAAATAGCCTTGTCCCCAGGAACGGTGGCGCTCTATCTATGACCACCAGACGAAGAAGAGAGGTAAGAACATGATTGTTCTGAAGGCGGCGCAGGCCAACCTGCTCGACGCGCTGCAGGCGGTGGCCGGCATCGTGGAGCGCCGGCACACGCTGCCGATCCTGGCCAACGTGCTGATGCGCAAGAACGGCACGGCGCTGGAGTTCACCACCAGCGACCTCGAGATCCAGGTGCGCACCACGGCCGAGCTCGGCGGCGATGCCGGGCAGCTGGCCACCACGGTGGGCGCGCGCAAGCTGATGGACATCCTCAAGAGCCTGCCGGCCGACCAGGTGGTGACGCTGTCCAGCAACCAGAACAAGCTCACGCTGTCGGGTGGCAAGAGCCGCTTCACGCTGCAGACGCTGCCGGCCGAGGACTTCCCGCTCGTCAACGAGAGCGTGGACTTCGGCCCCACCTTCGCGGTGCCCATGAAGACGCTGAAGGGCCTGATCAACCAGGTGCACTTCGCGATGGCGGTGCACGACATCCGCTACTACCTGAACGGCATCCTGTTCATCGCCGAGGGCAAGACGCTCACGCTGGTGGCCACCGACGGCCACCGCCTGGCCATGGCGCAGGCCCAGCTCGAGGCCGAGGTGCCCAGCAAGCAGGAGGTGATCCTGCCGCGCAAGACGGTGCTGGAACTGCAGCGCCTGCTGAAGGACGACGAAGCCGCCATCGAGATGCGCTTCGCCAACAACCAGGCCAAGTTCCAGTTCGCGGGGCTGGAGTTCGTGACCAAGCTCGTCGAGGGCAAGTTCCCCGACTACAACCGCGTGATCCCCCGCAACCACAAGAACGCGGTCGTGCTGGGCCGCGCGCCGCTGCTGGCCAGCCTGCAGCGTGCCGCCATCCTGACCAGCGAGAAGTTCAAGGGCGTGCGCGTGAACATCGAGCCGGGCCTGCTGAAGATCGCCAGCAGCAACGCCGAGCAGGAAGAGGCCAAGGAAGAGATCGAGATCGACTACGCCGGCGACCCCATCGAGATCGGCTTCAACGTCACCTACCTCATCGACGTGCTGGCCAACAGCACGCAGGAGATGGTCAAGCTCGAGCTGCAGGACAGCGCGGCCAGTGCGCTGTTCAGCCTGCCGGAGCAGCCGGGCTTCAAGTACGTGGTGATGCCGATGAGGATCTAGCGGCGACGGCCGATCGCCAGCGAAGGCGGGCCTAGGCCCGCTTCAGCGTTTTGAAGGGGCCGCGCCGACGCGCCCCACGACCCCGAAAGAGCCCCGATGACCGACCCGAAGAAGCCCGACGACGGCGTGACCCGCAAGGACGTGCCCGCCGAGCACGGCCCCGCCATCGACAGCGGCAACGCCGCCAGCAGCGCCTACGGCGAGAGCAGCATCCAGATCCTGGAGGGCCTGGAGGCCGTGCGCAAGCGCCCGGGCATGTACATCGGCGACACGTCCGACGGCACCGGCCTGCACCACCTGGTGTTCGAGGTCGTGGACAACTCCATCGACGAAGCCCTGGCCGGCTTCTGCGACGACATCGTCGTTACCATCCACACCGACAACTCCATCAGCGTCACCGACAACGGCCGCGGCATCCCCACCGGGGTGAAGATGGACGACAAGCACGAGCCCAAGCGCAGTGCTGCCGAGATCGCGCTGACCGAGCTGCACGCCGGCGGCAAGTTCAACCAGAACAGCTACAAGGTCAGCGGCGGCCTGCACGGCGTGGGCGTGAGCTGCGTGAATGCGCTGAGCGTGTGGCTGCGCCTGACGGTGCGGCGCGACGGGCAGGTGCACTTCATCGAGTTCAGGCGCGGCGTCACGCAGGACCGCGTGCTCGAGCAGCGCGAGGGCTTCGAGGTGAGCCCGATGAAGGTGATCGGTGCGACCGACAAGCGCGGCACCGAGGTGCACTTCCTGCCCGACGACGCCATCTTCAGCAACGTCGACTTCCACTACGACGTGCTGGCCAAGCGCCTGCGCGAGCTGAGCTTCCTGAACAACGGCGTGAAGATCCGCCTGGTGGACGAGCGCAACGCGAAGGAGGACAACTTCGCGTTCGCCGGCGGCGTCAAGGGCTTCGTGCAGTTCATCAACCAGGGCAAGAAGGTGCTGCACCCGAACATCTTCCACGCCATGGGCGAGAAGCTGAGCGAGCAGGGCACCACCATCGGCGTGGAAGTGGCGATGCAGTGGAACGATGCCTACGCCGAGAACGTGCTCTGCTTCACCAACAACATCCCGCAGCGCGACGGCGGCACGCACCTGACGGGCCTGCGCGCGGCGATGACGCGCGTCATCAACAAGTACATCGACGACAACGAGATCGCCAAGAAGGCCAAGGTCGAGATCGCCGGAGACGACATGCGCGAGGGCCTGGCCTGCGTGGTGAGCGTGAAGGTGCCCGAGCCCAAGTTCAGCAGCCAGACCAAGGACAAGCTGGTGAGTTCCGAGGTGCGCGGCCCGGTGGAGGACATCGTCGGCAAGCTGCTGACCGACTGGCTGCTGGAGAACCCCAACGACGCCAAGATCATCTGCACGAAGATCGTCGACGCCGCGCGCGCCCGCGAGGCCGCGCGCAAGGCCCGCGAGATGACGCGCCGCAAGGGCGTGCTCGACGGCCTGGGCCTGCCCGGCAAGCTGGCCGACTGCCAGGAGAAGGACCCCAGCCTGTGCGAGATCTACATCGTCGAGGGCGACAGCGCCGGCGGCAGCGCCAAGCAGGGGCGTGACCGCAAGTTCCAGGCGATCCTGCCGCTGCGCGGCAAGATCCTGAACGTGGAGCGTGCGCGCTACGAGCGGCTGCTGTCCAGCGACAGCATCGTCACGCTGATCACGGCGCTGGGCACCGGCATAGGGGCGGAGGACTTCAACGCCGACAAGCTGCGCTACCACCGCATCATCATCATGACCGACGCCGACGTGGACGGCGCGCACATCCGGACGCTGCTGCTGACCTTCTTCTACCGGCAGATGCCGGTTCTGGTGGAGCGCGGGCACATCTACATCGCGCAGCCGCCGCTGTACAAGGTGAAGCAGGGCAAGCACGAGGAATACCTGAAGGACGGCCATGCGCTCGACAGCTTCCTGCTGGGCGTGGCGCTGGACGGCGCGGCGGTGTTCCCCGAGGGCACGCAGGAAGGGGCCAAGGCGCCCATCAGCGGCGAGGCCCTGGCCACGCTGGCGCAGGCCTACCTGACGGCCAACGCCGTGGCCGAGCGCCTGAGCAACTGGATGGACGAGGAGGCCGTGCGCTCGATAGCCGGCGGCCTGACGCTGGACCTGGACACCGCGGCCGCCGCCGAGGCCAGCGCCGTGGCGCTGCAGGCGGCGCTGAAGGACGCGGTGGTGGAGGCGCAGTTCGACGCGCGCACCGACAAGCACCTGCTGCGCATCGGCCGCCGGCACCACGGCAACACGCGAAGCAGCGTCATCACGCAGGACTTCGTGCACGGTGCCGACTACGCGGCGCTGGCGCTGGCCGGCACCAGCTTCAAGGGCCTGCTGGGTGCCGAGGCCGTGGTGCGCCGCGGCGAGGGCGACAAGCTGAAGGAGCACAAGGTGGCCGACTTCCGCGCCGCCATGGCCTGGCTGATGCAGCAGGCCGAGGGCGCGGTGAGCCGCCAGCGCTACAAGGGCCTGGGCGAGATGAACCCCGAGCAGCTGTGGGAGACCACCATGGACCCCACCGTGCGCCGGCTGCTGAAGGTGCAGATCGACGACGCGATCGAGGCCGACAAGGTGTTCACCATGCTGATGGGCGACGAGGTGGAGCCGCGGCGCGAGTTCATCGAGAGCAATGCGCTGAGGGCGGCGAATATTGACGCTTGAGGTGTAGGCGTCGTTCGGCGCAATAGTTGTTGAGACTCGCGCAGAAGTAATGAGACTGGCGCGCAGGAGTTGGTGAGACTGGGCGGCGGCTTACCTAGGAAGCGTGGCTTCCTGGGCTCAAGGTCTGTGCGGGCCATGCTGTGGAGCGAAAGGCAGCCATGCAGCGGTTGCCGCCCTCCACGTTCGGCTGCGGTACTCACGGTAACCGGCATCTAGAAGTCGTTCGCCGAGGCGTAGAACCGCCGGATCAATGTCTTCTTTCTGGCGAACATCAGCGGGTGGGTCGCGGCGTGCCGCCTCATGACCTTCCATGAAGCCCGATCCCGAGCCAGTGGCTGTCGCGATAGTGTCCAAGCACCGGGCGCCGAAGAACCCGCTAAGCACCAAGAAGCTGTTGATGACGAAGTGGACGGCGGTGACGCCGCGCAATCGGGAAAAGCACTTCGTCGTCACGCTCGTCGTCGAACCCGAACCACCTTCGATGCGCGTCGAGCTCGTCGAGCTGCAGGCCGTGCACTCCAAGCAGGTGTACCTACTGCACTGGCGTGAGCTGACCGACGCGAGTCTTTGGCGCCAAGGCTGGACTTGAGGTGGTGTTGGCTCGGGCGTCTGCTATCCCCGCCTGGCGAATCACACTCTCGACCCGAAGCGGTAGTTGGTTGAGGCGAATGAATCGCCCGAGAGCTGCCGTTCAACGTCTGAGCTGCCCGGCAGGAAGCATGGGCCGAGAAGCGGCTTTATGCAGCTGCGTGTCCGTGCCGAGCGAAATGTTAGGCATCGCGTTCAAGTGCCGGAATTCAATAGGGTTTGCCATCGAAGTATTTGTCGCAATCAAACCCATTGAGCCTCGCCAGCATGGGGGGCGCAAAGCGTGATCTCTCTTTTACTTTGATGCGCCCACGTATCTGTTCGTAGACGATGGTCATGCCCGCCGGATAGTTGACGCTGGTCCTGCCGTATGCCTTTTCTTGGAATGATTCGTAGATATTCTCTCTTCCGATCAGCTCCAGATCGGCAAGCTTTTTATTGAAGCGAAACTGAAGCGTATTGGTTGTATGGCCATCCGCATCTGCTTTATGCGTCTCCGTTACAAACAGTGATGACCCCTTTGCCTCAAGGCCGAAAAACTTTTGAGCATCGCAGTACTTCGATGACGCCGACATCGTCGCATACCGTCCGCCCGGCGAGCCAGCAAGAACAACTAGGCGCGTCTGCATTGGTTCGTTATCGTAGAAGAGGGTAATGATCAGAGCTAGGTCTTCGATCCCGTCGCCATTGAAGTCGCCGGTAGTTCGGTCCCATACGCCAAGCTTCTGACCCGGGAACAATGCGGAGATTGCCTCGTCCGTATTCGAGTATTCACGAGGTTGCGCGACGGCATTGAGACCTGCAACCAGCGCAACTAGCCAGAGTGACGATCGGAGACGGTGGTGCATGCGATGACTAACTAGTAGTTTATCCCGTAGGTCGTGCCGCATAACTCCGGCGACCTCTGCTTAACCAAGTCGGCGAAATTCACGGCTAGACTTTGTCCGGCGTGGAGAATCTGGCCAGTAGGCCGGATTTCAGTGCCATTAAATTGATGCAGAAAGCGGCGTCCATCATCACGAGTCTGCCAGCCGCTCGCAACTGGCGCAACGGTGGAAATTCCCGGCCCGTCGTGTGGCGGACGAGCCCTATTCAAGTGGCCATGCTGGTTGCCGCTTAGCTGCCGTTTACCGATGACCGCTTCTGGCCGAGAGTTGAGACTCAACGTCGGCTATCGGGCCCCTGGACCCAGTGCCTACGGCTCCTCGCCAAAGGCCGCATCGATGTCGCGGGCACTGTGCAGCACGCGCACGACATCGATGCCGTCGTGGACCGGCGTGTAGAAGATGACGTACCGCCCGAACGGAAAACTGCGCAGATCAGTGGCCAGCTCTTTCCGCGCCCGGCCGATCAAGGGCTGTCTCGCCAGGAGCCAGAACTTCTCGTCCAGCTTGTCGATCCACCGATCGGCCTGGTCCAGGCTGTCTTCGGCGATGTGATCCCAGATGTCGAGGATGTCGGCGGCCGCCAGCGGCCGGCGGGTGACGCGTGGCATCGTCGACATGAAGGGCTATGCGAGCTTGCGCTCGCGCCGTGCACGACCTTCGCGCTTGGCATCCTCGGCGCTCCAGGGCTGGCTGGTGCCACTCTCCAGGCCGTGGCGGAGGTCGTCGCGCAACTGCTCGAGCTTGGCAGCGCGCAGCCGGTCCTGTTCGTCCATCAGGCGTAGCGCCTCACGCACGACTTCACTGGCCGAGGTGTACATGCCCGAAGCCACCTTGGCCCTGACCAGTTCTTCAAGCTGAGGCGTGAGGTTGACGTTCATGCCCACCGGGTGTCTCCTTGATCGGGGTCTGGCCTATGATATCAAAAGATGTCAATGATGGACATCCGGCGCCAAGGTCGATGCTGGCGCCCCAGCGGCAGCGCGGTGCCGCCAAATGAATGGAGGTCCATGATGGGAACCACAGCCAGCGCGGCTCGCTGCGAGCCGTGGAACAAGGGCAAGATCGTCGGACAGAAGGCGCCGTTCAAGCTCAAGGACATCTGGGCGCTGCGCGTCAGGCTGCAGATGTAGGGTCGGGTGATCCTTCATCGGCCTGCTAATCGTCGTTCCGCTCCGACCAAAGGGCCAGGATTTCGGTTTCCTCGAGATTGAAGACACAGCGGAACCGCCTCTTTCCATCGATCGCGCCGTACGACCAGAGGGTGTAGATGCGCGCGGCGCGCCGGTCGGTGCCGTCGAGCTTCTCGATCCAGGCCATCGAACCCCGCTCGGGGCCGACGAACCGCGTCCCCTCGGCCCGCTTCAGGTTGGCCACGACCTTTCTGATACACAGCGTGATGGCGCGTTGTTCGGTCTCCGTGTTCGGGGTACGGCTCGGCGGGAAGCGTTCGTCGGACTTGGACAAGCGGTACCCCGATTCAGCGATCACCTTCGCATCAGCGCCGCAGGGCGTCTGGCTGAATGTGTTCCCGCAGCGGTACACGACCTGCGCCTGCGCACCTGCACACAAGAGCGCCAGGCCCAACACCCACCACCTGTTTCCCATATCTCCGCCCCATCTTTGTCGGTTCAAAGGCGGATTGAGCATAGCCCAGAGACTTGCGGTGCTCTGGCCACACTGGAGACGTTCGCCGTTCGGCCTCGGGCGCCTGAGAAGCCCTTCCCGGTTGACTTGAACCCCTCTGAAATCGCTCGGCAGGCGAGCGATGCCCTGTCCAGCCTCTTCTTCGCCATCTACGAGATCGACACTGAACTGTTTCGAATTGCGCATCTGCTGGACAGAGCCCAGCCCTCCTCAAGTGGGAAGGTCTCCCTACGGTTCAGGCGCGCTCGTCGGAGAACGGCCGATGGCCAGACTCCGGTCTTCGTGCGCTGGCAGCGGCTGCCTGACAGCCCCGCGTGGCACGCTGAAGTGATTCCAGCTGCGTCGATCCTGCGCCAAGCCAAACGGGACGGGCTCTTCCGAGCGACGTACCACAACGTCCCTCCCCTGCTCCGGGACGCTCGCAGCCTCATGGCTCGGCGTGCTTCCTTGCTGAAGATAGTAGATCTTGCGAGGAGGACGATGGCCCTGAACACAGGATTGGCGAGCAAGCTGGTGCGTCAAGCGCGAGAGGCCTATATCGTCAGGGAGCCGACGATCGAGGCGGCCCGGACGAAGGCGCTCGCAGACCATGCCGAGCGGATGGCGGCCCGGAGATCGGCGCTGGTCATGGCCCGCAGCTGACCTTGGGTAGGAATGGGCGGCCAGCAGCTCAGCGAAGGAGTTCGTGTGACGTCACTGCGCAAGCAACGCACCAGGGTCCAACGCATGCAGCAGGCGAGGTGCCGGCTGCGGTTCTCTTCGCTTGAAGCCGAGTTGTTGGATCGGACCCCCGCGGTTGGCCGCGAGTTCGGCAGTCCTGGCTTTGGGCGGCTGATGGAAGAGGACTATCGCCTCGGCCGAGGAGTGTTCGATCCTGCGGTACGGACAGGACTCACCGGTTCGGACGAAACTTTTCACCTGTGCAGATTGCCCGACAGGCGTACACCTGCTGAGTGGCTGACAGCGGCCTGCGGCCCGGACGGCCGCTGTGCAGTTGATGCCCGCTCTCGATCTGTTCACCCCAGCTTCTTCCCCCTCAACGACGCCGCCGAGGAGACACACCGCCATGGCTGCCAGCCACCTATTGAAGCTTGATGAGCGCGGTTACTTGCACTGCCTGCTGACC
>JBKDQY010000164.1:0-3554 GCA_046341655.1 Betaproteobacteria bacterium
GTACGAGGGTCTGTACTGCCAGCGCGGGGAGGCCGAGAACCGCATCAAGGAGGCGCAGCTAGACCTGTTCGGCACGCGGGCCAGTTGCTCGCGCTTCGTCGCCAACCCGTTGCGGCTGCTGCTGGCGGCGCTGGCCTACACGCTGATGCAGCGGCTGCGCGCGCTGTTCCTGCAGAGCACCGAGCTCGAACGGGCCAGTGCCGCCACCATCCGGGTGCGGCTGCTGAAGATCGGCGCGGCGATCCTGCGCAACACGCGTCGTGTGCGCGTGATGCTTGCAAGCCACCATCCGCTGCGCGTGTTGTTCGCCACCGCAGCGCGACGACTGGCCGCGCTCAGCCCGTAGCGGCTCATCCAGTGCCCGGCCCGCGCGTTGACCCCAACCAGGCCCGCATCCCAAGCCGGGGCGGGGCAAGTCATGCCCACAACTCGCCGATCCCTGCCGCAGCAAGCCTCAATCGCTGCTCGTCCCGCCAAATCACCACCCGAGATCAGCCGCAAGGCCTCGAAGAATCATCCAGTAGGTCACTGGTGAAACATCCGGGCTAGCCCGAGGGGCCCAGCGGACGGCCGACGCGCCGGCTGCTCAAGGCGACGGCGGCAGCGCCGATATCGCGATGCAACCCGGTTCGTCGCCATGCCCCAGCCCGCCGCCGAGCAGAGCCCGCACCCGGGCCCGCTGCTGCCGTCCGTGTCCATCGTCGAGCAGACGATGCGACAGGCCCGGCGGGCCGTGGCCGTCACGCTGGGTGGCGCGGCGCTGTGGACGGCCGCGCTGCTCGTCGAGCGCCTCTGGTCGGCCGACGAGCTGGCGCGGGCCGCTGGCCGGCTGGCATCCGCCCAGGAGGTGGCCGGTCGCCTGCGCGCGACGGAGCAGCAGATGGCGGACGCCGCGCAGCTGGCGTCGATCACCGGTGATGCGCGCTGGGTCGAGCGCTACGCCCACCTCGTCGACCAGCTCGGCCAGACCATTGAGCACGCCAGCCTGCTGGCCCCGCTGCCGGTCGCCCAGCGCTACCGCAGCGGCACCGCCGCGACCGCGGCCGAGACCGCGCGCATGCGCGCTTCGGCCCTGGAGGCGCTGCGCAGCGGCGCCCACGGGTCGGCCCGCGCCCTGTTCGACGGCGAGCGCTACCGCCGCAACAGCCGCCTGCTGGCCGAAGCGAACGCCGAGCTCGCCGCCGCTTCGCTGGCCGCCACCGAGGCCGAGCTGGCACACCTGAAGCGCCGCAACTGGCTGGCCTGCGGCGGCGCGATCCTGCTGGCCCTACTGGCCGGCACCGTGCTGTGGCGGCGCCTGTTGAAGGGGATGGACCCCACGCGCGGCACGCTGCGCGACGCCGAGGTGCACATCCAGCGCATGGCCAGTTCCGACCTGCTGACCGGGCTGGACAACCGTGCCGGTCTGCACGACGCCATGAACGCCCGGCTGCGGTGCGCGGAGCACGCCGGCGAGTCGCTGTCGGTCCTGATGATCGACCTCGACCGCTTCAAGCCCGTGAACGACCGCAACGGCCACATGGTGGGCGACATGGTGCTCAAGGAGGTGGCGCGCCGCCTGCGCCTGTGCCTGGGCCCCGACGACCTGCGTGCGCGCTACGGCGGCGACGAGTTCGTGGTCGTCACGGCCGAACGCACCGGGCCGATCGGCGCGCTCGCCAAGGCCGAGCGCATCATCGGACGGCTGGCCGAGCCCATGAAGTTCGGGGACCTGGTGGTGAACATCGGTGCCAGCGTGGGCATGGCCACGTACCCGTACGACGCCCACAGCGCCGACGAGTTGCTGCGCAAGGCCGACTCGGCGCTGTACCGCGCCAAGCAGGCCGGCCGTGGCAACGTGCACCGCTACGACCCCCTGCGCGACGAGATCATGGCGGAGCGCCACCTGCTGGAGCAGGAGATCCGCGAAGGCATCGCCACGGGGCAGTTCGTGCCCTTCTACCAGCCCATCGTGGGGCTGGACCGGCGCAACGTCGGTTCGATGGAGATGCTGTGCCGTTGGCGGCACCCGGAGCGCGGCCTCGTCTCGCCCGACAAGTTCATCGCCGTGGCCGAGAGCTCGGGCCTGATCGGCCCGCTGACCTTCGCGCTGCTGCGGACGGCCTGCAAGGACATGCTGCGCTTCGCGCCGAACTGGCGGCTGTCGATCAACGTCGCGCCGCAGCAGATCGAGAACCCCGAGCTGGTGCCGCAGCTGCTGTCCATCATCTACGAGGCCGGCCTGCCGCCGAGCCGCTTCGACATCGAGCTCACCGAGACGGCGCTGGTCAACGACACGGCGCGCGCCCGGGCGGTGATCCTGTCGCTCAAGCGCGCCGGGCTGACGGTGACGCTGGACGACTTCGGCACCGGCTACTCGAGCCTGAGCTACCTGGCGGAGATGACCTTCGACCGCATCAAGATCGACCGCAGCTTCGTGCGCACCCTGGACAAGCCCGAGAGCGCGAAGATCGTCGACGCCATCATCGGCCTGTCGCGCAGCCTTGACGTGGACTCCGTGGCCGAAGGCGTGGAAACCGAGCTGCAGGCAGCCACGCTTCGCCGCATGGGTTGCCGCAACGCCCAGGGCTACCTGTTCGGGCGGCCGATGCCCGCCCGCGAACTCGACGACCGCGTCGCGATCGCCAAGAACACGATGGCGCCACTGTCGCACGAGGCCGAGCGCCTGGGCTGACGACCCGGCCGCGCTACTTGACGAGGCGGTTCAGCCGCTCGGCGTCGAACGCCGCCTCGGTGCGGGCCTCCTGCGGCACGCAGTCGGCCAGCGGCAACTCGCGCGAGCGCGACGAGAGCTTCTCGATGGCCTGCCACAGCATCGCGATCTGCTGCTCCTGGCTGCCGGCGTTGTCGATCAGGCCCTTGAGTGCCTGCGCCAGCGGGTCGTCGCCCTGCGTCAGGCCGTAGGCCGAGAAGCCCATCTTGGCGGCGGCGGCCTCGCGCTCGGCGTCGACCGTCTTGGCCACGATGCGCGCCGGGATGCCCACCGCCGTGGCGCCCGCGGGGACCGGCTGCAGCAGCACGGCGTTGGAGCCGACGCGCGCGCCGTCGCCCACCGTGAAGCCGCCCAGCACCTTGGCGCCGGCGCTGACGATGACGCCGCGGCCCAGCGTGGGGTGGCGCTTGGCGCCCTTGTCGAGCGAGGTGCCGCCCAGGGTGACGCCGTGGTAGAGCGTGCAGTCGTCGCCGACCTCGGCCGTCTCGCCGATGACCAGACCCATGCCGTGGTCGATGAAGACGCGACGGCCGATGACGGCGCCGGGATGGATCTCGATGCCCGTGAGCCAGCGCGAGACGTGCGAGACGAAGCGGGCCGGCCAGCGCAGCCCGCGCCGCCACAGAGCGTGCGCCCAGCGGTGCATGAGCAGCGCGTGGAGCCCGGGGTAGCAGGTGAGCACCTCCCAGCGCGAGCGCGCCGCGGGGTCGCGCTCCAGGATGCAGGCGATGTCTTCGCGCAGGCGGGCGAACATGGCCGGAGTGTAGCCAGCGGGGTTCAACCCTGCTCCCGTGCCGGGGCCGGAGGCGGGACGGAGGGCGGCGTTCCGGCCGCGGCCTCG
>JBKDQY010000165.1:0-4493 GCA_046341655.1 Betaproteobacteria bacterium
GCCGAGGCAAGGCTGCTGCTCGAGGTGCTGACGCCGATCGCCAAGAGCTGGCCCAGCGAGTGGTGCCTGGAGGCCAATTCGCTGGCCATCCAGGTGCTGGGCGGCTACGGCTACACGCGCGACTTCCCGGTGGAGCAGCACTGGCGCGACAACCGCCTGAACATGATCCACGAGGGCACGCACGGCATCCAGGCCCTCGACCTGCTGGGCCGCAAGGTGGTGATGGACGGCGGCGCGGGCCTGAAGCTGCTGGCCACGCGCATCGCCGCCACGCTCGAGCGCGCCGGTCACGCCGAGGGCCTGGCCGAGCCGGCCAACCGCCTGGCCGCGGCCCTGCAGAAGCTGGGCGCGGCCACCAGGGCCGCCTGGGCCACGGGCGTGCCCGAGGAGGCGCTGGCCAACGCCGTGCCCTACCTGCAGGCCTTCGGCCACGTGGTGCTGGCCTGGCTGTGGCTGGACGTCTCCCTGGCCGCGCGCGGCCACGCGCGCGAGCCGGGCACCCGGGCCGCGATGCGCTTCTTCTTCGCGCACGAACTGCCCAAGGTCGACGCCTGGCTGGCCGTGGTGGCCAGCCGCGACGACACCGCGCGCAGCATGCGCGATGAATGGTTCTGACGCCCGCTGCCAGTCCGCCATGAGCAACGACGCGCTCGACAAGCTGATCTGGGTGCTGATCTACGGCGGCCTTCTCGCGCTGTGCCTGGGCCTGTTCCTGCTGCGCACCGACGCCGGCCTGGGCTGGGGCTTCGTCGTCGGCGGTGGCGCGGTCTCTGCCGTGGGCGCGGCCCTGGTGGTGGTGCGCGCGCGGCGCGGCCCCGGCCCCTGACACACCCCAACGACCCCTGCACCGGAGACACCCCCATGGGCACGCCCGTTCAACAGTTGTTCGACCTCACCGGCCAGGTGGCCCTCGTCACGGGCGGCTCGCGCGGCCTGGGCCTGCAGATGGCCGAGGCGCTGGGCGAGGCCGGCGCGAAGATCATGCTCACCAGCCGCAAGGCGGCCGACCTCGAGGAAGCCGCCGCCGACCTGGCCGCCCGCGGCATCGACGCGCGCTGGATCGCAGCCGACGCCAGCAAGCCCGAGGACGTGCAGCGCGTGGTCAGCGAGACCATGCAGCGCCTGGGCCGCATCGACATCCTCGTCAACAACGCCGGTGCCACCTGGGGCGCCCCGGCCGAGGACTACCCGCTGGAAGCCTGGGACAAGGTGATGAACCTCAACATCCGCAGCCTTTTCCTGTTCGCGCAGGCGGTCGGCAAGGCCTGGATGATTCCCAACAGGAAGGGTCGCATCGTCAATGTGGCCAGCATCGCCGGCCTGGGCGGCAGCATGGACGTCAAGTTCATCGCCTACGGCACCAGCAAGGGCGCTGCGGTGAACTTCACGCGCACGCTGGCGGCGGAGTGGGGCGCCTACGGCATCACCGTCAACGCGCTGGCGCCGGGCTTCTTCCCCAGCAAGATGACGGCCGGCGTGCTGAAGGCCTACGGCGCCGAGAACCTGGCCAAGGCCGCGCCGCTGAAGCGCCTGGGCGACGATGACGACCTCAAGGGAGCCGTCCTGTTGCTGGCCAGCGCGGCGGGCAAGCACATCACCGGACAGATCCTGGCCGTGGACGGCGGTGTCAGCGCCTGCCACGGGGGGTGAACGTGGGCCCCCAGGCTCCCTTCGGTCGCCACCCCCCGAGGGGGCTCTCGCAGCGGCCCGGCAAAGCCGGTTCCGCGCGAGGGCTGGGCGATGGGCTGTCGACATGACGCCCGGCCCGCTGGCCTTCCCGCTGCGCATCCCTTTCGTCGAGGAGCTGGGCCTCGAGCTCTGGCATTTCGGCGGCGGCCGCGCCGAGCTGCAGGTGGACCTCGCCGAGGCCCACCTCAACAGCTGGGAGGTGGCCCACGGGGGCGTGCTCATGACCATGCTCGACGTGGCCATGGCGCACGCGGCGCGCAGCGCCCACTCGGTGGACCCGGCGACGGCGCCGGGCGTGGTCACCGTCGAGATGAAGACCAGCTTCATGAGGGCCGCCGAGGGCCGGCTGCGCGCCGTGGGGCACCTGCTGCACCGCACCACCACGATGGCCTTCACCGAGGGCCACGTGTACGACGAAGACCAGCACCTCTGCGCCCACGCCACCGCCACCTTCAAGTTCCTGCGCGCGCTGCCCACCAAGGGCCGCGCGTCCAAGGCGCTGCAACGAAACCCCGACACCGGAGACGACACCCCATGAGCACCCACCGCCGCATCGTGCTGGCCGCCCGACCCCAGGGCGAGGCCGGCCTCGGGCACTTCCGCCTCGAGAGCACCGAGACGCCCGCCGTGCCCGAGGGCCACGTGCGCGTGCAGGTGCACTATCTCAGCCTCGACCCCTACATGCGCAGGCGCATGAACGACGCCAAGAGCTACGCTGCGCCCGTCGGCATCGGCGAGGTCATGGTCGGCGGCACGGTGGGCGTGGTGGCCGAGTCGCGCCACGAGGGCTTCGCACCCGGCGACAGCGTCGTGTGCATGGGCGGCTGGCAGGAGCAGGCCGTGCTCGACGCGCGGCTGCCCGGCATGGTGCGCAAGGTCGACGCCGGCCGCGTGCCGCTGTCGGCCTACCTGGGCGCCGTGGGCATGCCCGGCGTCACGGCCTGGGTGGGCCTGAACATGATCATCGAGCCCAAGGCGGGCGAGACGGTCGTCGTCAGCGCCGCCAGCGGCGCCGTGGGCGGGGTGGTGGGCCAGCTGGCCAAGGCCCGCGGCTGCCGCGTGGTGGGCATTGCCGGCGGATCCGAGAAGTGCGCCTACGTGGTCGACGAGCTCGGCTTCGACGCCTGCATCGACCACCGTGCGCACCGCGACGCCGCCTCGCTGGCCGCGGCGCTGGATGCGGCCGCGCCCAAGGGCATCGACGGCAACTTCGAGAACGTGGGCGGCATGATCCTCGACGTCATCCTCAGCCGCATGAACGCCTTCGGCCGCGTGGCGCTGTGCGGCCTGATCTCGGGCTACGAGGGGCAGCCGCTGGCCATCACCAACGCGCGGCTGCTGCTGACGCAGCGGCTGAAGCTGCAGGGCTTCATCGTCAGTGAGCACATGGCCCTGTGGCCAGCGGCGCTGAAGGAGCTGGGCGCCGGCGTGGCCGAGGGTCGCATCAAGTACCGCGAGACGGTGGCGCAGGGTCTGGACGCCGCACCGGAGGCCTTCCTGGGGCTGCTGAAGGGGCGCAACTTCGGCAAGCAGGTGGTCCGGCTGGTGTGAGCGGGCCATGGCGCCGGACTGGACCTGGTCGCGCTTCGGCGGGCTCGGCGTGGACAACCTCTACGACGCGCTGGCGCTGCGCTGCCGCGTGTTCGTGCTCGAGCAGGGGCCCTACCTCGACCCCGACGGCCTCGACCGCCATGCCTGGCACCTGCTGGGCCGCGACGCCCGGGGCGCGCTGCAGGCCTACCTGCGCGTGGTGGACCCCGGCGTGAAGTACGCCGAGCCGTCCATCGGGCGCGTGATCACCAGCCCCGAGGCGCGCGGCACCGGCCTGGGCCGGCGGCTGGTGGCCGAGGGCGTGGCGCGCTGCGCCACGGCCTGGCCGGGGCAGGGCATCCGCATCAGCGCGCAGGCTCACCTCGAGCGGTTTTACGCCGCCTTCGGCTTCGAGCGCACGGGCGCCGACTACCTCGAAGACAACATCCCCCACTGCGAGATGCTCAGGCCTCGCGAACAGGAGCAACCATGACCCTTCGTGCCGGCGGCATCGCCGTCATCACCGGCGCCGCCAGCGGCTTCGGTTTCGAGGCCAGCCAGCGGGCCGCGCAGCGCGGCATGAAGGTCGTGAGGGCCGACGTGCAGGCCGATGCGCTGGCCGCCGCGCAGGGCCGGATCGAGGCCCTCGGCGCCGAGGTGCTGCCCTTCCGGCTGGACGTGTCCAAGGCCGCCGAGGTGGAGGCGCTGGCCGAGGCCACCTTCTCGCGCTTCGGCGTGCCCAGTTTCGTGTTCAACAACGCCGGCGTGGGCGCAGGCGGGCTGATCTGGGAGCACACCGCGGCCGACTGGGAGTGGGTGATCGGCGTCAACCTGATGGGCGTGGCGCACGGCGTGCGCGTGTTCACGCCGGCCATGCTGGAGGCCGCCGCAAGGGACCCGGCCTGGCAGGGCCACATCGTCAACACCGCCAGCATGGCCGGCCTGCTGAACGCGCCCAACATGGGCGTCTACAACGTCAGCAAGCACGCCGTGGTATCGATGAGCGAGACCCTGTACCAGGACCTCGCCCTGGTGACGGACCAGGTGCACGCCCACGTCCTGTGCCCCTACTTCGTGCCCACCGGCATCAGCCAGAGCCACCGCAACCGGCCGGCCGACAAGCCCATGGCCCGGCCCACGAAGAGCCAGCTCATCGCGCAGGCCATGAGCGACAAGGCCGTAGGCAGCGGCAAGGTGACGGCGGCGCAGGTGGTGCAGTCGGTGTTCGAGGCCTGCGACGAGAACCGCTTCTACGTCTACAGCCACCCGCATGC
>JBKDQY010000166.1:0-22691 GCA_046341655.1 Betaproteobacteria bacterium
AAGAAAGCTCGCGATGAAGACGCCCTGCACGCCACTCGCGCTGCTGTGGAAGAAGGCATCGTGGCTGGCGGCGGCGTGGCTTTGCTGCGTGCACGTCAAACGGCTGGCACCATCAAAGGCGACAACGCTGACCAAGACGCCGGCATCAAGCTGGTGATGAAGGCCGTCGAAGCGCCCCTGCGCGAGATCGTGGCCAACGCCGGTGGCGAGCCCAGCGTGGTCGTCAATGCCGTGCTGAACGGCAAGGGCAACTACGGCTTCAACGCCGCCAACGACACCTACGGCGACATGATCGAGATGGGCATCCTGGATCCCACCAAGGTCACCCGCACCGCGCTGCAGAACGCCGCCTCGGTGGCCAGCCTGATCCTGACGACCGAGTGCATGGTCGCCGAGGCCCCGAAGGACGAGGCCCCGGCCCCGGCCGGCGGTGGCATGGGCGGCATGGGCGGCATGGGCATGGACATGTAAGTTCCGGTCCGCGGCATCACGCTGCAAGAGGCTCGCGCCGACAGGCGCGGGCCTTTTTTCATGCCGGTGCGCCACGGCGTCTGGCCGCATTTGGCTCCTCTGTTCAGGCGATCGGCGGCGCGACCCGCTGGCCAGAATGGCAGCCCACCATGAGACCGCCCGCACTGTCGCCACAGTTCCAGCAGTTCGTCGAGGACGAACTGCTGCGCGCGCCGATGCTGTACGACCGCGTGCTGGACGCCGTGTTCGACGGTACCCGGAAAAACCTGGCCAGCCTGAACGGCACGCAGCGCCATGCAGTGGGCGAGATGCTGAGGGCCATGCAGGCCCAGCGGCAGCGCCTGTCGGAGTACTTCGTGTTCAGCCTGAAGGAGCAGGTGCAGGCCGACCTGCGTCTGGCGTCCCTGCCCGGCGCCGCCGCGCCGCATGCGGCGCAGCCGAAGGGGCTGGCGCTGGCGCTGGTCGACGAGGAGGAGGTGGCGGCCGAGGTCGAGCTGTCGCACGCCATCCAGGCCATCAAGGACTGCGCCGAGTACGAATTGCGCGAGTTGCAGACCTACGTGGCGGCGATCGTCGGCGACCTCGACATGTCGACCGACCACAACCCCTTCCGCCCGGCCACCTTTGCCCGCGCCGCCTGGGCCGCGGCTCAGGCGTTGCCGCTGTCGCGCGTGCACCAGGTCGCCTTCATGCGCGAGTGCTCGGCGCCGCTGGCGCAGCTGCTGCGCACCAGTTACGCCGCCTCGACCTCGCGGCTGGAGGGCCAGGGCGTGGAGCCGGCGGCCCACCGCACGCTGATCCTGCCCTCGGGCTCGCGCGTGGGCGGGCGGTCGGCGACGACGACCTTCAGCCCCGACCTGCAGCGCATGCGCGAGACCATGCCGGCGCCGCTGGACACGGCCCACGGCGCCCGCCTGCCCGCGGTACCGGCGGCGGAGCCGCGCGCGGGCATCGAGCCGCTGGAGCGCTGGCACGACGTGGCCCGCGGCAGCACGCAGCGCGCCGACCACCAGGCGGTGGAACTGGTCGGCCGCCTGTTCGAGGCCATGATCAACGACCGGCGGGTGCCGCAGGACGTGGCGCAGCTCGTCTCCCGGTTGCGGGGCCCGGCGATGCGGCTGGCTCTGCGCGAATGCAGCCTGTTCGACCAGGACCAGCACCCGCTGTGGCGCTTCATCAACCAGCTGGTGTTCGTGGCCGCGATGTCGCCCGAGGCCGGCGATCCCGAGCGCCGGGCGCTGCTGCGCACCGCGAAGGCCACCATCGAACAGCTGGGCAGCGAGCCCGTGCAGACCACGAGCCTGTACCGCTGGGCCTGGGAGAGGCTGCAGGCCTACCTGGCCAAGCGGCTGGAGCGCCGGCTCGCCGCACTGGCGTCGCAGGTCGCCACGCTGCAGAAGGCCGACTCGCGCAGCGAAGCGGCGCCCAGCACGCTCAGCGGCCCGCTCGACGGGCACCAGCTCGACACCGTGCCGGCCGATGTGATGGCCTCCGGCCTCGTTCCCCACGCCGACGCCACCGGTGCCGCCGAGGCCTGGCTGGACAGCCTGGCGCTGGGCGACTGGGTGCGGCTGTTCCTCAACGGCCGCTGGCTGCAGGTGCAGCTGCTGTGGCGCGGCCAGCGGCAGGGCCACGTGCTGTTCGGCGATGGCGCCAGCGACGCCACCTGGGCCGTGCGCCGCAGCGCGCTGCTGCTCATGCACGGCCACGGCCTCGCGAAGACGCTGCGCGTGCGATCCATCGTGGGCAACGCGGCTCAGCGCGTGCAGCAGGACGTGGCGACGGAAGCGGCGGCGTAGCGCCCGCGGGGCCGCCCGGCGCAGCACGAGGGGGCGGGCCTAAGGGCCGCGGTCGATCAGCTCCTCGATCGTCTCCACCACCAGCGCCGGCTGCTCGTGCACCAGCCAGTGAGTGCCTTCGGGCACGCGGCGCAGGTCGAGCCGGGGCACCCAGCGCTCGATCCCCCGCAGCAGGCCCGGGCGCAGCGCCACGTCGCGCTCGCCCCAGAGCACCGTGGTGGGCACCCGCACCGTCACCGCCTCGTCGGGCAGATCGACCCGGGCCAGCGCCGTGTCGCCCGGCAGCGCCGGCCGCAGCGGCGACGCCCGATACCAGGCCAGCATCGGGTCCAGCCCGCGGCCGCCGTTGCGCCAGGCCTCGCGGTAGTGCTCGCGCCGGGCGGCGTCCAGCCAGGACGCGCCGCCGAAGAAGGGCCACAGGCGACGGAAGTCGTCCTCGGCCAGCAGCGCGGCGGCGTCGGGGCGCACGAGGAAGTTCATGTAGGCGCTGGCCGCGATCTGCCCGGCGTCGTGGCGCAGCTCGCGCAGGAAGGTGGCCGGGTGTGGCGAGTTGACGATGAGCAGCCGCTGGATCAGCTCCGGCCGCTGCGCCGCGAGGTTCCAGGCCACGGCGCCGCCCCAGTCGTGCGCCACGAGCAGCGGCAGCGGGGCGCCGAGTTGCTCGATGAGGTCCGCGAGGTCGCGCACCAGGTGGCGCGCGCGGTAGGCGGCGTCGCCCGCAGGCGCCGAGCTCCCCGGGTAGCCGCGTTGGTTGGGCGCCATCGCGGCGTGGCGCGGGGCCAGGCGCCGCAGCACCTCGTCCCAGGCGAAGGCGGCCTCCGGAAACCCGTGCAGCAGCAGCGCGCGCACCGGGCCCTGGCCGGCGCTGCGGCAGGCCAGCACCGTGCCGTCGGGCAGGCGGGCCTCGCTCAGGCGGATGGCGTCGGGGGGCGTCATGGGCCCGGCTCGGCAGGGGTCGCCGCGGGCGGGGCGGGCGGGGCGACGGCCGGCGCGGGCGGTACGATCCAGCCGCGCAGGGCCTCGGCCACATCGGCCACGCCCTGGCCCGACAGCGCCGAGAAGGTGCCCACGCCGATGTCGGCCGCCTCGCTGCCCAGCGGCGCCAGCGCCTCGGTGGCGGTGCGCAGCGCCTGCTGCGCGTCGGAGCGGTTGAGCTTGTCGACCTTGGTCAGCAGCACCAGCAGGCGAACCTCTCCGTTGGCCACGCGCGGCGCCACCAGGGCGAGCAGGCGCTGGTCGAGGTCGGTCAGGCCCAGGCGCGCGTCGGCCAGCAGCACCACGCCGTGCAGCGCCCGGCGCAGCTCGAGGTACTGCGCCATCACCTCCTGCCAGCGCAGCTTGGCGGCGCGCTCCACCGCCGCATAGCCGTAGCCGGGCAGGTCGGCCAGGCGCGCCTCGGGCGCGTCGCGCGGGCCGAGGTCGAACAGGTTGATGTGCTGAGTGCGCCCCGGCGTGCGCGAGGCGAAGGCGAGCCGCCTGTGCTGCGTCAGGCGGTTGATGGCGCTGCTCTTGCCGGCGTTGCTGCGGCCGACGAAGGCGATCTCGGGCAGGTCGCCCGCGGGCAGCTGGTCGAGCCGGCTGGCCGTGGTGAGGAAGCGCGCCCCGTGCAGCCAGGCCAGGGCCGCGCGCGCCGGCGGCGACACGGCGGCGACCGCCTGACGCGGGCTTGGCGCGGCCAGCGGGCCGGCCCGGGGGGCACGAAAGGACGTTGTCATGGTGCATTGTAAAATTTGCGGGTTTGTCCGGCCCGTGGTTTCGCCTCCGCGGGATCGCCCGCCCCCGAAAGCCCCTGCATGAAGCTGCTGAACGCCCTCTTCCGGAGCCACACGGCCCGCCCGGCCCTCGTCGCTACGGCCACCCTGCTCGTGTCTGCCACGCTGCAGGCCGCCACGCCGGCGAAACCGGCGTTCAAGGCCGACATCGCCCGCGGCCAGCAGCTGGCCGCCGCCTGCATGGCTTGCCACACGGCCGACGGCACGCGCGGGGCGCCGGCCAATCCCATCCTCCAGGGTCAGCACCCCGAGTACATCGTCAAGCAGCTGACCGAATTCAAGAGCGGCAAACGGCGCAACGCCATCATGCAGGGGCTGGCCGCGGGGCTGTCCGAAGAGGACATGAAGCACATCGCCGCTTTCTACGCCAGCAAGCCCGCGCCCAAGGGCTTCGCCACCAACAAGGACACGGTGGCGCTGGGCGAGGCCATCTGGCGCGGCGGCATCAAGGCCAAGGGCGTGCCGGCCTGCGCGGCCTGCCACGGTCCGGTCGGCAGCGGCATCCCGGCGCAGTACCCGCGCATCGCCGGCCAGCACGCCGCCTACACCGAGGCCCAGATGAACGCCTTCCGCCTGGGCGAGCGTGGCAACAACCCGCAGATGATGACGATCGCGGGCAAGATGAACGAGCGCGAGATCAAGGCCGTGGCCGATTTCGCCGCCGGCCTGCGCTGAAGCCCGCCCGCTCCCACCCGCAAGGGCCGGCCTCGCGCCGGCCCTTTGCGTTTGCGCAGCCGACTTGCCTGGCCCGGCGCCCATAATCGGACGCATGGCTGTATCCACGTCCGGCGTCGAGGTCCGCTACGGCTCGAACGCGCTGCGCGAAGCCGTCGAGCTGGTCTCGTCGATGCGCTTCTCGATCTCGCTGCTCTCCGTCATCTGCATCGCCAGCGTCATCGGCACGGTGGTCAAGCAGAACGAGCCGGCGATCAACTACGTCAACCAGTTCGGGCCGTTCTGGTCCGACGTCTTCGGCGCCCTGCAGCTGCAGACGGTGTACAGCGCACCGTGGTTCCTGCTGATCCTGGCCTTTCTGGTGCTGTCCACCAGCCTGTGCATCGCCCGCAACCTGCCCAAGATCGTCAGCGATTGGTCGCAGTACAAGGAAGGCGTGCGCGAGCAGAGCCTCATGGCCTTCGCGCACAAGGGCCAGGCCGCCGTGGCCGAGGCGCCATCCGAGGCGCTGGCGCGCGTCAGCGGCCTGCTCGTGGCCCAGGGCTGGCACGCCAAGGTGCAGACGCGCGACCACGGCGTGATGATCGCCGCGCGCAAGGGCCGGCCGAACAAGATCGGCTACCTGGCCGCCCACGGCGCCATCGTGCTGATCTGCATCGGCGGCCTGCTCGACGGCGACATGATGGTGCGCACCACCATGGCCGTGCTGGGCAAGAGCGTGTTCGCCGGCGGCGGCCTGATCCCCGACGTGCCCGAGCAGCATCGGCTGTCGACCAGCAACCCCACCTTCCGAGGCAACCTGTTCGTGCCCGAGGGCATGACCGCCGGCACCGCCGTGCTCACCATGCCCGGCGGCGTGGTGCTGCAGGACCTGCCCTTCGACGTCGAGCTCAAGCGCTTCATCGTCGAGTACTACCCCACCGGCATGCCGCGCCTGTTCGCCAGCGAGATCGTCGTGCACGACCGCGAGACCGGCGAGAAGATCGAGCACCGCGTCGAGGTCAACAAGCCGGCCTACCACCGCGGCATCGCCATCTACCAGAGCAGCTTCGACGACGGCGGCTCCAGCGTCACGCTGCGCGCGTTCCCGCTGGGGCCGGGCGAGCCCTTCGACGTCAAGGGCACCATCGGCGGCTCGACGCAGCTGGTGAGCACGGGCCCCAAGGGCGAGGAGAAGAAGACGCTGGAGTTCGCGACGCTGCGTGTGATCAACGTCGAGAACCTGATGGCCTCGACCGCCGACGCCGCCGGCGCCGACGTGCGCCGCGTCGATCTCGTGCACTCGCTCGACCAGCGCCTGGGCGCCGGCGACAAGGTCGTCACCAAGCGCGACCTCACCAACATCGGGCCGAGCATCACCTACCGGCTGCGCGATGCCGCCGGCCAGGCCCGCGAGTTCCAGAACTTCATGTCGCCGGTGATGCTGGAAGGCGCCAGCGTGTTCCTGTTCGGCATGCGCGAGACGGCGCAGGAGGAGTTCCGCTACCTGCGCGTGCCCGCCGACGACCAGGGCCGCCTCGACGGCTGGATGCGCCTGCGCGCCGCGCTCGACGACCCCGCCCAGCGCGAGCGCGCGGCACGCCGCTACGTGGCGCTGGCGGCGCCGGGCGACCGGCCCGAGATGACCGAGCAGCTGCTGGGCACCACGCGCCGCGTGCTGGGCCTCTTTGCCGGCACCGAGCAGGGCAAGCTGCCGGCCACGCAGGGCCAGCGCGTCAGCGGCGTGCAGTCGCTGGCCGACTTCCTCGAGAGCACGGTGCCCGAGGCCGACCGCGCGCGCGTCAGCGAGGTCATGCTGCGCATCCTGAACGGCGCGCTGTTCGAGCTGACCAACCTCACGCGCGAGCAGGCCGGCCTGAAGCCGCTGGTGCCCGGCGAGGACGCCGAGCGCTTCATGATGCTGGCGGTCACTTCGCTGTCGGACAGCTTCTTCTACCCGGCGCCTATGATCTTCCAGCTCGCCGACTTCAAGCAGGTGCAGGCCAGCGTCTTCCAGGTGGCCCGCGCGCCGGGCAAGACCCTGGTCTACGTGGGCTGCGCGTTGCTGATCCTGGGCGTGTTCGTCATGCTCTACGTCCGCGACCGCCGGCTGTGGGTGTGGCTGCAACCCGACCCGGCCACGCCCGCCGACGCCGGGCGTACCCGCATCACCGCCGCCCTGTCGAGCACGCGCCGCACCCTCGACGGCGACCACGAGTTCGAGCGCCTGAAGAAGGCGCTTCTGAAGGAGACTGCCGCATGAACACGACGACGCTTATCCTGGGGCGCAGCGCCAACCCGCTGGCGCGGCGCACGGCGTTCGACTGGGTCTTCGCCGCGCTCGTGGTGGCCGGCACGGCGTACGCGTTCCACCGCTACGGCAGCCGGCTCGACGTCTACGAGACCTGGATCCTCGCGCTCACCGCCCCCAGCCTCATCGCGCTGGGCTGGTTCTGGAGCCCGCTGCGCGGCCTGAGCCTGGGCGTGGGCGCCTCGGTGCTGCTCGCCATCGCGCTGTACGCGCGCACGACCGACGACTTCGGCGCCGACCTCGCGGCCGGCGAGAAGGTGTTCCTGCTGAAGTACTTCCTGTCCAGCCAGAGCGCCATCCTGTGGATGAGCCTGCTGTTCTTCCTGAGCACGCTGCTGTACTGGGTCGGCCTGCTGGCGCCGCGCCTGGCCGCGGCCGGGGATGGCTCCGCCCAGGGCGACGCAGGCGACAACACCGCGCTCAAGCTCGGCAGCCTGTTCGCGTGGTCGGCCGTGGTGATGGCGCTGATCGGCTCGCTCGTGCGCTGGTACGAGAGCCACCAGATCGGCACCGGCATTGGCCACATCCCGGTGAGCAACCTCTACGAAGTGTTCGTGCTGTTCTGCTGGATGACGACGCTGTTCTACCTGTACTACGAACAGCACTACCGCACGCGCGCACTGGGCGCCTTCGCGATGCTGATCGTCAGCGCGGCCGTCGGCTTCCTGCTGTGGTACACGCTGGTGCGCGAGGCGCACGCCATCCAGCCCCTGGTGCCTGCGCTGCAGAGCTGGTGGATGAAGGTGCACGTGCCGGCCAACTTCGTGGGCTACGGCACCTTCGCGATCGCGGCCATGGTGGCCTTCGCCTACCTGATCAAGCAGCAGGCTGCCGAGACGCGCTGGTGGAAGCTGGCGCCGCTGTGGCTGCTGGGCGTGGTGCTGTGCTTCGAGCCGATGGTGTTCCGCCGCAGCGTCGACCCGCTGTCCACCTACTGGGCCGTGTACTTCGGCGTCAGCGCGCTGCTGGTGGCCGGCATCCTGTCGCTGCGCGGCCGCATCGCGGCGCGGCTGCCGTCGTTCGAGGTGCTCGACGACGTCATGTACAAGGCCATCGCGATCGGCTTCGCCTTCTTCACCATCGCCACCATCCTGGGCGCGCTGTGGGCGGCCGAGGCCTGGGGTGGCTACTGGAGCTGGGACCCGAAGGAAACCTGGGCCCTGATCGTGTGGCTGAACTACGCCGCCTGGCTGCACATGCGCCTGATGAAGGGCCTGCGCGGCGCGGTGAGCGCGTGGTGGGCGCTGGTGGGCCTGGCGATCACGACCTTCGCCTTCCTGGGCGTGAACATGTTCCTCTCGGGACTGCACTCCTACGGCGAGCTGTAACCCGGGCGAGGCGGGCGACGACCCTGCGCCCGAACGCCCCGAGGACCCCCACCATGCACCTCATCCCCGACCGCGGCTTCCAGCATCCGGTGCCGTCCGAGATCACGCCGCGCGATCTGGCGCTCAACCGGCGGCAGTGGCTGGCCGTCGCCGGCGCCGCCGCGGTGGCGCTGCCGGCCGCCGCGCAGACCCCACGCCCGGGCAAGCTGGCGGCGCTGCCGGGCGCGCCCAGCGCCGTGCCCGGCGCCAGCACGGTGGAGAAGACCACCGCCTACATCCACGCCAGCACCTACAACAACTTCTACGAGTTCGGCACCGACAAGAGCGACCCGGCCCGCTACGCCCACACGCTGAAGACGCGGCCCTGGACGGTGTCGGTGGAAGGCGAGGTCGCCAGGCCCGGCCGCTTCGACATCGACGCGCTGATGAAGCTGGCGCCGATGGAGGAGCGCGTGTACCGGCTGCGCTGCGTCGAGGGCTGGAGCATGGTCATCCCCTGGGTGGGCTGGTCGCTGGCCGAGCTGATCAAGCGCGTCGAGCCCACGGGCAACGCCCGGTTCGTGCAGTTCGTAACGCTGGCCGACCGCGCGCAGATGCCGGGCTTGAGCTCGAGCGTGCTCGACTGGCCCTACGTCGAGGGCCTGCGCATGGACGAGGCCATGCACCCGCTGACCATGCTGGCCTTCGGCATGTACGGCGAGCTGATGCCCAACCAGAACGGCGCGCCCGTGCGGCTGGTGGTGCCCTGGAAGTACGGCTTCAAGAGCGGCAAGAGCCTGGTGGCGATCCGCTTCCTGCAGGCGCAACCCAGGACGAGCTGGGAACTGGCCGCGCCGCACGAGTACGGCTTCTATTCCAACGTGAACCCGCGCGTGGACCACGCCCGCTGGAGCCAGGCCACCGAGCGCCGCATCGGCGACGAGGGCGGCATGTTCGCGAAGCGGCGACCGACGTTGATGTTCAACGGCTACGAGCCCCAGGTGGGGCAGCTGTACGCCGGCATGGACCTGCGCAAGTTCTTCTGAGGCCGTGGCGGCGCCGCGCGTGCAGCGCTGGCTGCTGCACCCCCTGGCCAAGCCGGCGGTGTTCGCGCTGTCGCTGGCGCCCTTCGCAGCGCTGCTGCACGGCGCCGTGACGGACACGCTGGGCGCCAACCCCGCCGAGGCGCTGATCCGCGGCACCGGCGACTGGACGCTGCGCTTCCTGTGCCTGGCGCTGGCCGTCACGCCGCTGCGGCAGGCCTTAGGGCTGCCGGCGCTGGCGCGGCTGCGGCGCATGCTGGGGCTGTTCGCCTTCTTCTACGGCGCCCTGCACTTCCTGTGCTACGCCTGGCTCGACATGGGGCTGGACCTCGGCCTCATCCTGCCCGACATCGCCAAGCGGAATTTCATCCTCGTCGGCACCGCCGCGCTGCTGCTGATGCTGCCGCTGGCGGCGACCTCGTTCAACCGCGCCATCCGCGCGCTGGGGCCGGCGCGCTGGCAGGCCCTGCATCGCGCGGTCTACGCGGTGGCGCTGCTGGCGCTGCTGCACTTCTTCTGGATGCGCGCGGGCAAGAACGACTTCGCCGAGGTGGGCGTGTACGCGGCCGTGATCGGCGCGCTGCTGGGCTGGCGGCTGTGGCGGCTTTCGCGGCGCTGAGCCGGCGTGCCGTCGCCGCTTGACCAAGCGCGGACCGGCCCACACACTGGGCCGGAGGCGACCGCGCGGTCGCTCCCTGGCGTGGAGGCGGCTTGAGTGCCCTGGACATCGGCATCGACCTGATCCTGAGCGTCGTCCTCATCGTCGGCGCCTACCAGTTCTACTTCTTCACCCAGCGCCACCTGCTGCGCCCGCCACGGCACTTCCACTTCGCGATCGACGAGCGCATCCCGTTCCGCCCTGGCTGGTCCTGGGTCTACAGCTTCCTCTACTACCCGGCGATCCTGTACCTGAACCTGATCGCCACCTCGCCCGGGCACTTCACGCGCATGGCCTTCAGCTTCATCGTGCTGCTGGCGATGCAGGTGGCGTGCTTCGCCGCCTTTCCGGTCGCCACGCCGCCGCACTGGCGCAGCCAGGCGGTGGCCAACGAGGCCTCGGTGCGCTTCCTGAGATTCGTGCGCAACTTCGACGGCGCGACCAACTGCTTCCCCAGCATGCACGTCTCGGTGGCCACGCTGACGGCCCTGCACGCGCAGGCCACTCTCGGGCCCTGGGCCTTCGCCTTTCCGCTGCTGATCGCCGTCTCGTGCGTGATGACCAAGCAGCACTACCTCATCGACCTGCCGTTCGGCGCCGCGCTCGGCGGCATCGCCTATGCGATCCATCTCGCCTTGACGGCCTGCAGCGGCTTCGGATTCCTGCCGGCAGTGAAAGCTTGTCTTGACAGTCTGTAATGTCAATCCCGCTTGATTCCAGCGCCGATCCGCGCCAGACTGCACGCCTTGCTCACACTGCGGGAGTGCGCCATGGGTGCCGCCACGTTCATCGTGCTGTTCGTCGTGTTCGGGTCGTTGTTCGGCCTGGCCACCCACGCCAACCGCCACCTGTTCAGCGAGGGCCACACGCGGCGTTCGGCATCGGATGACCGCGATCCGATGCAGCGCCTGTTCCCGTGGGTGCTGCTGTGCTCGCTGCTGTGGCCGCTGATGGCCATGACGGGCGTGTTCACCTGGTGGGTGAAGCGCCGCCGCTGAACCCCCGGCGCGGCCCGCCGGGGCCGCGCTCGCTTCAGCCCCGCGCCAGCACCGGCGCCAGCGCGCGCCCGGTGTGGGTGCCGCGCGCCACCACCGCCTCGGGCGGGCCCTCGGCCCCCAGCCGGCCGCCGGCACCGCCGCCCTCGGGCCCCAGGTCGACCACCCCGTCGGCCTCGGCCACGACGTCGAGGTCGTGCTCGATGACGACCACGCTGTGGCCGCCGTCCACCAGCCGGTGCAGCACCTGGATCAGGCGCTGCACGTCGGCCATGTGCAGGCCCACGGTGGGTTCGTCGAGCACGTACAGCGTGCGCGGCGCGCGCTGGCCGCGGCGCGTGACGTCGTCGCGCACCTTGCTGAGCTCGGTGACGAGCTTGATGCGCTGCGCCTCGCCGCCGCTGAGCGTGGGGCTGGGCTGACCCAGCGTCAGGTAGCCCAGGCCCACGTCCTGCAGCAGCTGCAGCGGGTGCGCGATGGCCGGCATGCTGGCGAAGAAGCCCACGGCCTCGTCGACCTCCATGCGCAGCAAGTCGCCGATGCTGCGGCCACGCCAGGTGACGGCCAGCGTCTCGGGGTTGAAGCGCGCGCCGTGGCAGGCGTCGCAGGGCACCTTCACGTCGGGCAGGAAGCTCATCGCGATGGTGCGCAGGCCCTGCCCCTCGCAGGCCGGGCAGCGGCCGTCACCGGTGTTGAAGGAAAAGCGCGCGGCGCCATAGCCGCGCGCGCGGGCCTCCAGCGTCTCGGTGAACAGGCGGCGGATGGCGTCCCAGAACCCGATGTAGGTGGCCGGGCAGGAGCGCGGGGTCTTGCCGATGGGCGTCTGGTCGACCTCGAGCACGCGGTCGATGGAATCGAAGCCCTCGAGCGCCGCGCAGCCCTGCATCGCCGGGCGACGGCCGGCGGCGGCGGCATCGCGCCCGGCCTTGGTGGCCCGGTGCGCCACCTGCGCGGCCACGTTGGCCAGAAGCACCTCGCGCGCCAGCGTGCTCTTGCCGGAACCGCTCACGCCCGTCACGGCCACCAAGCGGCCCAGCGGCACGGCCAGGTCGAGCTGCTGCAGGTTGTGCAGCGAGGCGCCGCGCAGGTGCAGCCGCAGCGCGTCGGCCGGCACCGGGCGGCGCGGCTTCAGCGGGTGCCGCAGCGGCGCGGCCAGCATGCGGCCGGTGACGGAGTCGGGGGCGTTCATCAGGTCGGCCGCCGTGCCCTGCGCCACCAGCCGGCCGCCGCGCACGCCGGCGCCCGGGCCGATGTCGATCAGGTGCTCCGCGCGGCGGATGGTGTCCTCGTCGTGCTCCACCACCACCAGCGTGTTGCCGCCTTGGCTCAGGCGCGCCAGCGCGTCGAGCAGGATGCCGTTGTCGCGCGGGTGCAGGCCGATCGTGGGCTCGTCGAGCACGTAGCACACGCCCTGCAGGTTGCTGCCCAGCTGCGCCGCCAGCCGGATGCGCTGCGCCTCGCCGCCGCTGAGCGTGGGCGCGGCGCGGTCCAGCGTCAGGTAGCCCAGGCCCACGTCGTGCAGGAACTGCAGGCGGCTGGCGATCTCGCTGACCACGTCGCGCGCGATGCCGGCGTCGCGGCCCTGCAGCGCCAGGCCCGCCACCCAGGCACGCGCCTCGTGCACCGACAGCCGCGCGATGGCCTCGATGGGCCGGCCCTCGAAGGTGACGGCGCGCGAGGCCGGGTTGAGCCGTGCGCCGTGGCAATCGGCGCAGGGCTCGTCGACCAGGCCCTCGACCTCGGCCTCCTCCGACGGGAAGCTCACCTCGCGGCCCTGCGCGTCGTCGTCCTTCACGCTGTCGTCGAAGGCCTTGCGCTGCTCGCGCGTGAGCTTCAGGCCCGTGCCCACGCAGGTGGTGCACCAGCCGTGCTTGCTGTTGTAGCTGAACATGCGCGGGTCCAGCTCGGGGTAGCTGGTGCCGCACACCGGGCAGGCGCGCTTGGTGCTGAAGACCTTGACGGTGCCCACGCCGGCCCCGGTGCCGCCGAAGTCCATGGCCACGGCCAGCTGGTCCAGCGGCGCGAGCAGGTGCACGACGCCGCGGCCGGCCTCCAGCGCCGCCGTCAGCAGCCGGCGCAGCTCGGCCTCGTTGGCCACGTCGACCACCAGGCTGCCCACCGGCAGCTCCAGCGTGTGCTCGCGAAAGCGGTCGATGCGCGGGAACGGCTGCGTCGGCAGGAACTCGCCGTCCACCCGCAGGTGGGTGTGGCCGCGCGCGTGCGCCCACTTGGCCAGGTCGGTGTAGACGCCCTTGCGGTTGACGACCAGCGGCGCCAGCAGGCCGACGTGCTGGCCGGCGTGGTCGCGCAGGATCTGGTTCGCGATGCTCTCGGCGCTCTGCGCCTTCACCGGCGCGCCGTCGTGCACGCAGTGCTGCAGGCCCAGCTTCACCCACAGCAGGCGCAGGAAGTGCCAGACCTCGGTGGTGGTGGCCACCGTGCTCTTGCGGCCGCCGCGCGACAGGCGCTGCTCGATGGCCACCGTGGGCGGTATGCCGTAGACGGCATCGACCTCGGGCCGCCCGGCCGGCTGCACGATGCTGCGCGCGTAGGCGTTGAGGCTCTCCAGGTAGCGGCGCTGTCCCTCGTTGAACAGGATGTCGAAGGCCAGCGTGCTCTTGCCCGAGCCCGACACGCCGGTGACGACATTGAACACGCCCCGCGGCACCTGCACCGACAGCGACTTGAGGTTGTGCTCGCGCGCGTTGACGATGTGGATGGCGTCGTCGGTGGCCGAGGCGCGGCGCTCGCGGACGACGGCCTGCAGGGGCCGTCCCTCCTCGACGGTGGCCGCCGGCACCAGGCCCATCGCCCGCTCGTACTCGCGCAGCGCCTCGCCGGTGTGCGAGCCGGGGTGCGCCTTCACGTCGTCGGGCGTGCCTGTGCAGACGACGAGGCCGCCGCCCTCGCCGCCCTCCGGCCCGAGGTCGACGACCCAGTCGGCCGCGCGGATGACGTCGAGGTTGTGCTCGATGACCAGCAGCGAGTGCCCCGCCGCCAGCAGCTTGCGGAAGGCCCGCATCAGCTTGGCGATGTCGTCGAAGTGCAGGCCGGTGGTCGGCTCGTCGAAGAGGAACAGCGTGCCGTGCCGGGCCACGCGCTGCGCCGGCGAGGCCGCGACGTCGGCCAGGAAGCCCGCGAGCTTCAGGCGCTGCGCCTCGCCGCCGCTGAGCGTGGGCACTGGCTGGCCCAGGCGCACGTAGTCCAGGCCCACGTCGATGATGGGCTGCAGCCGCGCCACGACCTCGCGGTCGTTCTGGAACCAGTGCGCGGCCTCGGCCACGGTGAGCTCCAGCACGTCGGCGATGCTGAAGCGGTGCGGGCCGCGCACCAGCTTCACGTCGAGCACCGGCGCGCGATAGCGCGTGCCGTCGCAGTCGGGGCAGCGCAGGTAGACGTCGGAGAGGAACTGCATCTCCACGTGCTCGAAGCCGCTGCCGCCGCAGCCGGGGCAGCGGCCGTCGCCGGCGTTGAAGCTGAAGGTGCCGGCCGTGTAGCTGCGCTCGCGCGCCAGCGGCGCGTCGGCGAACAGCGTGCGCAGCGCGTCGAAGGCGCCCACGTAGCTGGCCGGGTTGCTGCGCGCCGTCTTGCCGATGGGGCTCTGGTCGACGAACACCGCGTCGGCCAGCTGCTCGGCGCCGAGCAGCCGCTCGAAGGCGCCCGGCGCCTCGGTGGCCTTGCCGAAGTGGCGCGCCAGCGCGGGGTGCAGCACGTCCTGCACCAGCGTGCTCTTGCCGCTGCCGCTGACGCCGGTGACACACACCAGGCGGTTCAGCGGCAGTTCCAGGTCCACGCCCTGCAGGTTGTGCTCGCGCGCGCCCTGCAGCAGCAGCTTCGGCGTGGCCGGCTCCACCAGCTTGCGGAAGCCGGCCGACACCTGCTTGCGCGCGCCCAGGTAGGCGCCGGTGAGCGTGTCGGCCGCGCGCGCCGCCTCGGGCGTGCCGTCGAAGACGATGCGGCCGCCGCGTTCGCCCGGGCCCGGGCCCATGTCGATCAGGCGGTCGGCGGCCAGCATCACCGCCGGGTCGTGCTCCACCACCACCAGCGTGTTGCCGGCGTCGCGCAGCCGGTGCATGGCCTGCACGATGCGATTCATGTCGCGGGGGTGCAGGCCGATCGAGGGCTCGTCGAGCACGAACATCGTGTTGACGAGGCTGGTCCCCAGGGCCGTGGTGAGGTTGATGCGCTGCACCTCGCCGCCGCTGAGCGTGCGGCTCTGCCGATCGAGCGTCAGGTAGTGCAGGCCGACGTCGCACAGGTACTTCAGCCGCGTGCGGATCTCGCCGAGCAGCAGCTTCAGCGCCTCGTCGAGCATCGAGCTTGGCAGGGTCAGGCCGTCGAAGAAGCGGCGCAGGCGCTCGATGCTGAGCTGCATCAGGTCGTGCAGGCTCAGGCCGGGCAGCGACTCGAGCTGCCCGCGGCTCCAGGCCACGCCCACGGGCATGAAGCGCCTGTCGAGCGGCAGCACCGCGTCCGCATCCAGCGCGCTGCCCAGCCGCCACAGCAGCGCCTCGCGCTTGAGCCGCGCACCGCCACAGGCGCCGCAGGGCGTGTAGCTGCGGTACTTCGACAAGAGCACGCGGATGTGCATCTTGTAGGCCTTGCTCTCGAGGTACTCGAAGAAGCGCCGCACGCCGTACCACTGCGTGTTCCAGTTGCCCTTCCAGTGCGGCGTGCCCTCGATCACCCACTCTCGCTGCGCCGGCGTGAGCTGCCCCCAGGGCGTGTCGCGCGGGATGCCGGCCTCGCCGGCGTACTTGACGAGGTCGTCCTGGCAGTCCTTCCAGGCCGGCGTCTGCATCGGCTTGATGGCGCCGTTGCGCAGCGTCCTGCGGGCGTCGGGGATCACCAGGCCCATGTCGACGCCGATGACGCGGCCGAAGCCGCGGCAGGCCTCGCAGGCGCCGTAGGCGCTGTTGAAGCTGAACAGCGCCGGCTGCGGCTCGGCGTAGCGGATGTCGCTCTCGGGGCAGTGCAGGCCGGTGCTGTACTTCCAGGGCTCGGCGCTGTCACCGGCGAACACCGTGAGCCGCCCGCCACCGCGCTTGAGCGCGAGCTCGATGGCCTCCATCGCGCGGACCGGCTCGGTGCCCGCCAGGCGGAAGCGGTCGGCCACCACGTCGAGGATCTTTCGATTCCCCACCACGCGCTCGCCCTGCACGCGCGTGAAGCCGCTGGCGGCGAGCCACTGCTCCTGCTGCTCGGCGCTGGTGTCGGCGGGCAGCTCGGCGGGGAAGGTGAACACCAGGCGCGGGTCGCCCGACGCCTCGGCCCGCGCGCGCAGGTCGTCGAGGATGGTCTGCGGCGTGTCGTGCCGCACCGGCAGCGCCGTCTCGCGGTCGAACAGCTGCGCGGCGCGCGCGAACAGCAGCTTGAGGTGGTCGTTCAGCTCCGTCATCGTCCCCACCGTCGAGCGCGAGGTACGCACGGGGTTGGTCTGGTCGATGGCGATGGCCGGGGGCACGCCCTCCACCTTGTCGACGGCCGGCCGGTCCATGCGGTCGAGGAACTGCCGCGCGTAGGCGCTGAAGGTCTCGACGTAGCGGCGCTGGCCCTCGGCGTACAGCGTGTCGAACACCAGCGAGCTCTTGCCGCTGCCGCTGGGGCCCGTCACCACCGTCAGCTCGCCGGTGCGGATGTCCAGGTCCAGGTTCTTCAGGTTGTGCTGGCGGGCACCACGGATGCGGATGACACCGGTCGACATGCAGGCCTTCGGGGTTGAAGGCGGGGGATTCTAGGGACGCGGCCGCGTCGTCCCGGCGTCAGTGCCGGGCGCTCAGGCCCAGCGGAACGGCAGCTCGCGCTGGCGGCGGCCCGTCAGGCGCGCCACCGCGTTGGCGAAGGCCGGCGCCAGCGGCGGCAGGGCCGGCTCGCCCATGCCGGTGGACGGCTCGGCGCTGGGCACCACGTGCACGTCCACGCGCGGCATCTGCGCCAGCCGCGGCAGCGTGAAGCGGTCGAAGTTGGTCTGCTCGACGCGGCCGTCCTTCAGCGTGATCGCGTGGCCGGGCAGCGTGGTGGCCAGCGCCATCAGCACCGACCCCTCCACCTGCACCGCCACGCCCCGCGGATTGACGCAGAAGTTGCAGTGCACGCCGGCGGTCACGCGCGTGAGCACGGGCCGGCGAGCGTCGCCGCGGCCGCGCAGCGCCGCCTCCACCACGTAGGCCACCACCGAGCCGAAGCTCTCGTGCACGGCCACGCCCCAGGCGGTGCCCGCGGGCAGCTTGCGCCGGCCGTAGCCGCTGGCGTCGACGGCCAATTGCAGCGCCGCCTTGTGGCGCGCCGCCTTGGCGTCGCTGCCCATCAGCGCCATCCGGTAGGCCACCGGATCCTGCCGCGTTGCCTCGGCGATCTCGTCGATCAGCGTCTCCATCACGTAGGCCGTGTGGGTGCTGCCGACGGCGCGCCACCACAGCACCGGCACGTTGACCTTCGGGTGGTGCACGCTCACGTTCATGGGCAGCGCGTAGGGCTCGCGCAGGCCCTCGACGGTGGTCGCGTCCACCCCCTGCTGCACCATGAAGGCCTCGAAGGGCGAGCCGGCCAGGATGCTCTGGCTGACGACGCGGTGCTCCCACGACAGCACCTTGCCGGCGGCATCGAAACCGACCTCGGCGCGGTGCACGGTGAACGGGCGGTAGTAGCCGGCGGCCATGTCGTCCTCGCGGCTCCACACCACCTTCACCGGCGCGCGGCGGCCGCGCTCGGCCAGGCCCCGGGCCACGGCCGCAGCCTCTCGCACCCACTCGCCGCCCGGGGTGGCGCGGCGGCCGAAGCCGCCGCCGGCCATCTGCACGACGATCTCCACCTGCTCGGGCTTGAGCCCCAGCACCGTGGCGGCGGCGGCGGCGTCCGAGCCCGGCATCTGCGAGGCGGCGTGGATGACGGCGCGGTCGGGCTGCAGGTCGACCGTGCAGCACAGCGGCTCGAGCTGGGCGGGGTTCAGGTAGGGGAAGACGAACTCGGCCGCCAGGGTGCGCGGCGCCCGCGCCGGCGCCTCGGCGCGCAGGCCGGGCTGCGGCGCCGGCGTGCCCGGCTTCTGCGCCAGGGCCAGGTACTCGCGGCGCATCGCCTCTGTGTCGGCGCGGGGCACCTCGGACAAGGCCCAGTCGATCTTCAGCGCGTCGCGGCCCAGCTTGGCCGGCCAGTAGCCCTCGGCCACCACGGCCAGGCCCTGGCCGCCGCGGTCCAGCGCCACGGGAAACACCTCCACCACGCCCTTGATGCGCCGCGCCGCGGCAGCGTCGAAGCCGGCGATGCGGCCGTTGAACACCGGCGGGCGCTGGATCACGGCCGTCAGCATGCCGGGCAGCCGCACGTCGATGGCGTAGCGCTGCGTGCCGTCGCTCTTGGCGCGGGCCACCGTCAGCGACTGCGGCTTGCCGAGCAGCCGGAACTCGGCCGCCGGCTTCAGCGCCACCGCCTCGGGCACGGGCTGGGCCATCGCGGCCCCGAACAGCTCGCCGTAGCCGGCCTGGCGGCCGCCGCCGGCCACCACGCCCTGCGCGGCCTTGATCTGCGCCACCGGCACGCCCCACTGCTGCGACGCCGCCGCCACCAGCATGGCCCGGGTGCGCGCACCGAGCTCGCGGTACTGCAAGAGGCTGTTGCGCACCGAGCTACTGCCGCCGGTGAGGTGCATGCCCATGGCGGGGTCGACGTAGGCGCCCTGCTGGTTGCCGAAGCCCGTGACGACGCGGCCCCAGTCGACGTCGAGCTCCTCGGCGCAGGCCATGGCCAGCGCGGTCTCGATGCCCTGGCCCATGTCCATGCGGTTGCACAGCACGGTGACGGTGCCGTCACGCGCGATCGAGACGAAGGCGCGCGGCTGCTCGTGCGGCAGGCTGCCGGGCCGGGCGGCGCCCTGCGCGCGACCGACCGCGGGCCACAGGCCCAGGCCGAGCAGGCCGCCGACGGTGGCGGTGGCCGCCAGGAAGCGGCGGCGCGGCAGCGCCAGGGCGGGCGCGGCCTGGGCCTGCTGGAGGAGTCGGTCGACGATCATGGCAGGCTCCCCCTAGGTCAGCGACGCGGCGGCGTCGTGGATCGCGGCGCGGATGCGCTGGTAGGTGCCGCAGCGGCACAGGTTGCCGGCCAGGGCCTCGTCGATCTGCGCGTCGGTGGGCTTCCGCGTGCGCTTGAGCAGCGCCGTGGCGGCCATCACCTGCCCGCTCTGGCAGTAGCCGCACTGCGCCACGTCGTGCTTCACCCAGGCTGCCTGCACGGCAGCGCCGACGCGGTCGCTGCCGATGCCCTCGATCGTGACCACCGGCGCGCCGGCCGCCGCCGCCCGCGGCGTGACGCACGAGCGCACCGGCGCGCCGTCGAGGTGCACCGTGCAGGCGCCGCACGGCGCCAGGCCGCAGCCGAACTTCGTGCCGGTCAGGCCGAGCTCGTCGCGCAGCACCCACAGCAGCGGGGTGGTGGGGTCGGCCTTCACGGTGGCCGGCTGACCGTTGAGTTGGAGCGTGGTCATGGAGGGAGTGTCGCGCCGCCGGGCGGCAGGCGCAAAGGGATGACGAGGAATTGCGCTGAGGTCCGGTTGTACCGACCGCCGGATGACCCGCCGGCAGGGCGGGCTTGCTCCACGGGTGCGCGCGCAGGGCTCAGCCGGGACCGTTCAGGAAGCGCTCCACCAGGCCGATCTGCGCCGGCGTGTTCAGCGCCGGCGCGTGGCCGCAGCCCGGGATGGTGGCCACCACGGCGCGCGGGCCGCGGCTGCGCATGGCCTCGGCCACCTCGGGCAGCAGCAGGTCGCTGGCCTCGCCGCGCAGGCACAGCACGGGCAGGTTCAGCGAGTCGTACTGCGGCCACTGCGCGTAGTCGCCCGGGTGGTGCTCGAACTGCCCGACCATGGCCGGGTCGTAGTGCGGTGTCACGCGGCCGTCGGGCAGGCGGCGCAGGCTGGTCTCGGTGAGATGGCGCCACTGCGCGTCGGACAGCCAGCCATAGGGCGCGTAGACCTGGCGGAAGAAGACCTCGAGCTCGGCCACCGTGGCAAAGGCCGGCGGCTGGCCGGCGTAGGCGCGGATGCGGGCCACGGCGGGCGCGGCGAGTTCCGGGCCGATGTCGTTGAGCACGAGCCGCGTGATGCGCCCGCGCAGCGCCCCGGCGGCGGCGCGCAGGCCGATGGCGCCGCCCATGGAGGTGCCCAGCCAGGCGCAGTGCGCAACCCCGAGCTGCGCGAGCAGGTCCGCCGCCACGCGCACGTAGAAGTCCAGGCAGTACTCGGCGGCGGGCTCGGGGCTCCACTGGCTCAGGCCGCGGCCGGGCGTGTCGGGGCACAGCACGCGCCAGCGGCCGGCCAGTGCGGCGGCGATGGGGTCCATGTCCCGCCCCGTGCGCGCCAGGCCGTGCCAGGCCACCAGCACGGGCGCGCCGGCCTCGCCCCAGGCCGTCAGGTGCACCTCGCGCCCGGCGCAGCGGAGGTAGAGCGACTGCGGGCGGGCGCTCACGCCCTGCCCCCCAGCGCCATGGCGCGCAGCCGCCCCACGATGCCCGTGGGGAAGTGGTACACGGAGAGCACGAACAGCAGCCCCAGCCACAGCAGCCAGCGGTCGGGCGAGACCAGCTGCGACAGCACGGGCACGCCCTCGAAGGCGCCGGCGCCGAGCTTGAGCAGGTCCTGCAGGTAGTTCTGCGCCAGCACGAACAGGGCGGCGCCGATCACGGCGCCGTACAGGGTGCCCATGCCGCCGATGACCACGATGAGCAGGATGTCGAGCATGATCTCGAAGCTCAGCGTGGTGTCGGGGCCCACGTAGCGCAGCCACAGCGCCAGCAGCACGCCCGCCAGGCACGCGAACAGCGCCGACAGCACGTTGCTCCAGGTGCGGTAGACCACGGTGCGGTAGCCCAGCGCCTCGGCGCGGAAGTCGTTCTCGCGGATGGCCTGCAGCACGCGGCCGAAGGGCGAGTTCACGATGCGCAGCAGTGCCAGGAACAGCACCAGCACCGCGACGTAGAGGCCGTAGTAGGCGAGCAGCCGGCCGTCGAGGCCGCGGCCCAGGATCTCCAGGGGGCCGTCGGGGCCCGCGAAGGGCGCGAACCCCGGGCTCAGCCACTCCGGCACCTTGAAGCTCAGGCCGTCCTCGCCGCCGGTGAAGTCGCTCAATTGCGAGGCCAGGGTCTGGAAGGCGCTGGCCACGGCCAGCGTGATCATGGCGAAGAAGATCGCCTTCACGCGCAGCGAGAACAGGCCGATCAGCAGCGACAGCAGCAGCGACACCGCGAGCGCCGCCGCCGTGCCCGCTGCCACGCTGCCCCAGCCCGGGCCCAGGGCCGTGCTGGCGATGGCCACGCCGTAGGCGCCGATGCCGAAGAACATGGTGTGCGCGAAGCTGACGATGCCGGTGTAGCCCAGCAGCAGGTCGTAGCTGACCACCAGCGCGATGAACACCAGGGCCTTGGCCGCCACGTTCAGCGACTTGGTGCCCGGGAACAGGAACGGCGCCAGGGCCAGGCCCAGCACGGTGACGACGAGCAGCAGCGTCAGCCAGCGGCTGCGCGGCAGGACGTGAGAAAGCAGTGCGCGCACCATCACCCAGCCCTCCGTGCCACCGGGTAGAGGCCTTCGGGCCGCCACAGCAGCACCAGCACCATCAGCGCGATGTTCGAAAACAGCGCCGCTTTGGGCGCCAAGAAGCCGGTGTAGTTGGCCACCAGGCCCACCAGCAGCGCGCCCACCAAGCAACCGGCGGTGGAGCCCAGGCCGCCGATGATGATGACGATGAACAGCAGCACGTTGACCTCGTGCCCGATGCGCGGCGTCACCCCCTGCTGGTACAGGCCCCACAGCACGCCGCCCAGGCCGGCCAGGGCAGAGCCGACGACGAAGGTGCCGACAAAGAGACGGCGGATGCGGTAGCCCAGGCTCTCGACCATCTCGCGGTCTTGCACGCCGGCGCGGATCACGAGGCCCACCTTCGTGCGATTCAGCACCCACAGCAGGCCCAGCAGCACAGCCACGCCCACGAGCATGGCCAGCACGCGAAAGCGCTCCACCGCCACGTCGCCCAGCACGAAGGAACCACGCAGGCTTTCCGGCATGGGCAGGGGCACGAGCTGCGAGCCGTACTGCATCTTCAGCAGTTCCTCGCCCACGATCATCCCGCCCATGGTGATGAGGATCTGCTTCAGGTGCAGGCCATACACCGGCCGCACCAGCACGCGCTCGAAGGCCAGGCCCACGCCGGCCGCCACCGCCATGCCCACCGTGCAGGCGATGGCCACGGCGCCCAGGTTGGCCAGCACGCTGGGTGAGATCGACCAGTCGAACAACCAGCCGCCCGCGCCGAGCACGCTGGTGGCCACGAAGGCGCCCAGCGCGATGAACAGGCCGTGGCCGAAGTTCAGCACGTCCATCAGGCCGAACACGAGTGTCAGGCCCGAGGCGATGATGAACACGATCAGGCCCATGGCCAGCCCGGCCAGGGTGAGCGTGGCCCAGGTGCTGCCGCTGCCGATCAGCGGCCAGGCCAGCAGGGCCACGGCGCCCAGCAGGGCCAGGGGGGCGAGGTCGGGGCGCTCTTTCGGCACCGGCTCGCTGGTAGAAAGGGTGACGGCGCTCATTGGTGCGCTCCTAGTGAAAGACCCAGCAACTCTTGCTGCTTGGCCTCGTCGTCGATCAAGTCCTGCATGGCCCCGGCGTGCACCACGCGGCCGTTGTCCATCACGGCCAC
>JBKDQY010000167.1:0-7793 GCA_046341655.1 Betaproteobacteria bacterium
GGAAATAGCGGTCGTACAGCGTCTGCAGACCGAGGTAGTCGAACTGCTGGTCGCGGTCGGCCTTCAGCGCGGCGCCGAGCCGGGCGAGGTCGAACTGCATGAGCTTGTCGTCGAGCAGCTCGGCCTCGACGCCCGCCTTGATGAACTGCGGGAAGTACTCGGCGTAGCGCGTGGCCATCTGCGCCTGCGTGACCTCCTCGCCCAGGATCTCGCGGCGGATGGTGTGCAGCAGCAGCCGCGCGGTGGCGCGGGTGTAGGCCGGCTCCTTCTCGATGAGGGTGCGTGCAGCCAGGATGGCGGCCTTGTAGACCTCGTCGATGGGCACGCCGTCGTAGAGATTGCGCCGGGTCTCGGCCATGATGGGATCGGCCTGCACTTCGGCGCCCAGGCCGGCGCAGGCGCTGTCGACGAGCGCGCGCAGCGCGCCCATGTCCAGCGGCACTCGCTGGCCGTTCTCGAGCACGTGCAGGTCGGGAGCCTTCACCACGGCGGGCGCGCCCTGGCGCGCACGCTCCTGCGCTCGGCGCTCGCGGTACAGCACATAGGCGCGGGCCACCTCGTGGTGCCCGCCGCGCATGAGGCCGAGCTCCACCTGATCCTGCACGTCCTCGATATGGAAGGTGCCGCCGCCCGGCCGGCTGCGCAGCAGCGCGCGCACGACGCTGCCGGTGAGGTGCTCGACCGTCTCGCGCACGCTGGCCGAGGCCGCGCCCTGCGTGCCGTGCACCGCCAGGAAGGCCTTCATCAGCGCCACCGCGATCTTGTCGGGCTCGAAGCCGACCACCGCGCCGTTGCGGCGGATGATCTGGTAGGCGGTGTACGCCACGGCCTGCGGGGTGGTGCCTTGGCTGGCCAGCGGCGCGCGTTGCGCCGCCGTGGTGGCGATGTCGACAGTCTGCATTCGATCCCCTCTGTGTCGTTCGTGATGCACGCCGGCCGTCGCGCGGGGCGACTGCGGCGTGGCGGTTTCCGAGGCGCCCCGAAGGGCCTGGCGGCGCCTGCTGCGGGCAACGGCGCGCACAGGGCGGGCCGGGTGGCGACAGCAGGGCGTCGAACTCGTCGAGCGCCCGGCTGGGCACTATATCTGGGGTGCCCACCCCCTTCAAGCCACTAGCGCTAGTGTGAAACGAGGGCCTTCCCCGATTGTCCACCAAAGCGCGGATGTCCCCCTGCGGCACGCGGCACCCGCAGCCCCGTCCCGCGCAGGCGGCGCGCCAGGCCCGGCCAGTCGAAGCCGGGGCCGGGGTCGGCCTTGCGGCCGGGGGCGACGTCCTCGTGGCCGACCACCTCGCGCAGCGGGTGCCGGCGCGCCAGTGCCGCGAGCAGCCGTGCCAGCGCCGCGTACTGCGAGGCCTCGAAGGCCCCGCCCTCGAGCCCTTCGAGCTCGATCCCCACCGACCAGTCGTTGCAGTTCGGCCGCCCGCGCCAGATCGACACCCCCGCGTGCCACGCCCGCGCGCCGGTGGCTGCGAACTGCAGCACGCGGCCGCTGCGCCGCACGAGGAAGTGCGCCGAGACCTGCAGGCCCCGGATGCCGTCGAAGAAGGGGTGCGCGTCCCAGTCGAGGCGGTTGGTGAACAGCCGCTCGACGGCATCGCCGCGGTACACGCCCGGCGGCAGGCTGATCGAGTGCACGACGGCCAGCGTGGGCTGCACGCCGGGCGGCCGCGCGCCCACGTTGGGTGACGGCCGCCACGAGGCCGCCGCCCACCATCCGTCGCCGTGCCAGGCTGCGCGGCGGCTCATCGCGGCACCCGGCCGGCGGGCCCTTCAGGCCGGCTCGGCATCGGGCTCGGCCGCCGAGGCGTCGCCCCCGATGCCCAGCCGCGCCATGCGGTAGCGCATCTGCCGCAGCGACAGCCCCAGGCTCGCGCCGGCGGCCGTGCGGTTGTAGCGGTGGCGCTCGAGTGCACGCTCCAGCACGTCGCGCTCGACCTCGTCGAGGTAGGCGACGAGGTCGCTGGGCAAGGGGCCGTCGCCCGCTGCGCCACCGGCAACCACCGCGGGCAGGGACCCGGCGGCGACAGCGCTGCCTCGCACGGCCGCCGGCCCTGTGTCGGGGCCGGCGTCGTCGGACACGGCCTCGTCGGGCAGGCCGAGGTCGTCGATGCCGATGGTCGACCCGGCGGCCAGTGCCAGCGCGCGGTGAAGCAGGTTCTCGAGCTCGCGCACGTTGCCCGGGAAGACGTGGCGCAGCAGCCGCCGCTCCGCCTCGGGAGCGAGCACCGGCGGCACGGCCACGCCGGCATCGCGGGCGATGCGCTCGACCACGGCGCGGCAGATGGCCGGCACGTCTTCGAGCCGCTCGCGCAGCGGCGGCACCACGATGCGGATGACGTTGAGGCGGTAGAACAGGTCCTGCCGGAAGCGGCCGGCCTGCACCTCGGCCCCCAGGTCCCGGTGGGTGGCGCTGACGATGCGCACGTTCACCGGCTGCTCGGCCGTGCCACCCAGCGGGCGCACGGCACGCTCCTGGATCACGCGCAGCAGCTTGCTCTGCATGGCCAGCGGCAGGTCACCGATCTCGTCGAGGAACAGCGTGCCCGACTGCGCCGCCTGGAAGAAGCCCTCGCGGTCCTCGTTGGCGCCTGTGAAGGCACCCTTGCGGTAGCCGAAGAACTCGGCCTCCAGCAGGTTCTCGGGGATGGCGCCGCAGTTCACGGCCACGAAGGGCGCTCCGGCGCGCGCCGAGCAGTCGTGGATGGCGCGCGCGACCAGCTCCTTGCCCGTGCCCGACTCGCCGTGCACCAGCACCGGGGCCATGCTGCGCGCCACCTTCTCCACCAGCGAGCGCACCTGCTGCATGGCCGCGGAGTCTCCGAGCAGCCGCTGCAGCGCCGGCCGACGGGGCTGGCTCGTCAGCGGCATCGGCCGCGCCGTCGCGGGCGTGGGCACGCGTCCCAGCGCCGAGGCGACCACGGCCCGGAACTGCCGCAGGTCGACCGGCTTGGTGAGGTAGTCGTAGGCGCCGGCCTTCAGCGCCTCGACTGCGTTCTCGGGCGAGCCGTACGCGGTGATGACCACGGCCTTCTCGGGGCGACCCGACTCCTCCAGCTGGTGCAGCAGGTCCAGGCCGCTGCCGTCGGGCAGCCGCATGTCGGTGATCAGCAGCTGGTAGCCGCCGGCGCCGCGCTCCTGCAGCATCGCCCAGCCCTCGGCCACCGAGCCTGCGCTGTCGACGTCGTAGCCCTCGCGCAGCAGGGTCAGTTCGTACAGCGTGCGCAGGTCGGGCTCGTCGTCGACGACCAGCAGGCGGGGGTTGGGCGGGGTGGACACGGGAGGCGGGAGAGCTGGGGTCGCGATGGCTGCAGTGGGGGCCGCTTCAGGCCAGCGGCACCGCGGGCGCCGGCGCCGCCCCCGACAGCGGGACACGGCGCATGCGCACGGTGAACTCGTTGCGCAGCCGCTCGGCCGCGGGCAGGGGAAGGTACTCGATGCTCGCGCCATGGCGCTCGCACAGCTCGCGGCAAATATACAAGCCGAGCCCGGTGCCGCGACTGCGCGTCGAGGAGAAAGGCTCGAACAGGCGGCGCTCGACCTCGGGCGCGATCGGCGGGCCGTCGGACAGCACCGACAGCCTCACGGCGGCCTCGCCCTGCGGCGTCAGACGCAGGAAGACCGAGCCGGGCTGACCGCTGGCGTGGCGCAGCGCGTTGTCGAGCAGGTTCACGAGCACGCGGCGCAGATGCTCGGGATCGAAGGCCACGCCCAGCGGACCCGGGTGCAGCTCGGCGCGCAGGGCGCTGGGCAGGCCCACCGACAGGCCCTGAGTGCGCGCCCAGTCGGCCGCGGCCTGCGCCACGGCGGCCGCGGCGTCCACGGCCTGCGCTGGCGACACCGCCCCGGGCGCGACCTCCATGACGTCGTCGACCAGGCGCTTCAGGCGCTGCACGTTGTCGGCCACGATCGCCGCCAACTGCCGCTGCGCCGGAGGCAGCGGGTCCTCGAGCAGCAGCGCATTGGCCTGCGCGATGGCGGCCAGGGGGTTGCGGATCTCGTGCGCGATGCCCGCCGAGACACGACCCATCGCGGCCAGCTTCTCCTGGCGGATTCGCGCCTGCAGCGTGCGCAGGTCCTCGAGCAGCAGCACCGCCGCCGGCTCCGACGACGCGACCTCGGCGCTGCGGCTGCGCATGAAGCGCACGCGCAGGCGCAGGGTTCGCATGTGGCCCTGGCCGAAGGCCAGCACCACGTCCTGCCCCGCCTCGGGCCACTGGCCGCTGGCGACGGCCTGCTGCGCCGCTTGCCACAGCGTCGCCCACCCGGGCAGGCGGTCGAGCGCGAACGGCGCCGGCGGCGACAGCCCCTGGTCCACCAGCAGCGCGCGCGCCGCTGGGTTGGCGGCGCGCACCTGCAGCGTGCGATCGACCACCAGCACGCCATCGGCCATCTCCTCAATCACGAGGCGGTTGAGCTGCGCCTGCTGGCGGGCCAGCTCGAGGCTCTCGCGCGCGGCAAGTTCCTCGCGCGAGAGGCGGCCGGCCAGCTCGCTGGCCAGCAGCGCGATCACGAACAGGCCCATGCCCGCGAGGCCCGACTGCAGCATCACGGTGGGCGAGTCGATGCCGCCACGCCAGGCCGTCACCAGCAGCACCAGCGTGACGGCGGCCGTCGTGCCCAGGGCCCGCACGCGCGACATGAGCACCCCGGCCATCAGCACCGGCAACACCAGCAGCGCCGCGAAGTTGAAGCTCACGCCCACCTCGAGCACGTGCAGCAGCGAGAAGGCCAGCACGTCGATGCCGATCGTCGACAGCCACTGCAGCCGCCGCTGCGAGCCCGGCCTCGCCGGCTCGGCCAAGGCCCGCAGGCGCGGCAGCAGCCACAGCGAGAGGGCCTGGGCCGCGTAGGCCAGCGCCACCAGCACCGCCCACTCGGGCTGTCGCGTGCCCGTCCAGGCGCTGATGCCCTGCACTGCCACCAGGCTGAGCCCGATGGCGGCGCGCGCCGCGACGTAGGCGCGCGCCACGCGTGCGAAAGCGGTGTCCTGGGCGCTGCGCAGGCGGCGCACCTCGCGGTCGAGGCGGCGGCCGTCGTCCACCGACTCGGCGCTGCTGGCGAACCAAGGGGCCTCTGCGGCATCGACCGAGGCGATGCCCTGGTCCTCGGCGCGGCGCCCGCTGCTGCGGCGGTCGCCCTGGCGGCGATCGCCGCGGCGGCGGTCGGCCTCGCGAGGGTCCATCGCGGCGCGGGCCGGCGTCAGGCCTCGGTGCGCGGCCCGGCCAGGCGGTGCGCCTCGCCGCAGTACGGGCGACCGGCGGCGTCGGACAGGGCATCGGCCTGCGGCAGGTGCACGCCGCAGTGGGCACACGAGACCATGACATGCGGTGTCGTGCCGCCGTCGCTGCCGCTGCGCCGCGGCGGCTCGGCGGCGCGTCCGCGAGGGCGCTGGCGGCGCGACACGGCCAGCCAGGCGAACGCCCCCACCAGCACCAGCAGCAGGACGACGAACTTCATCGGGGTCGCAGCCGCATCACGCGCTCAGGCGGGGCCGCGGTTGAGGACGACTTCGAGCACGAAGCGCGAGCCGGCATACCCCAGCAGCAGCAGCACGGCGCCGCTGTACAGCCAGCGCGTGGCCTGGCGGCCGCGCCAGCCACGCACGCGGCGGCCGAGCAGCAGCCCCCCGATCACGGCCCAGGCCAGCACCGAGAAGACCGTCTTGTGTTCGAGCCAGCGGCCCTGCGGCGCCGAGAAGCTGGTGACGATGCCCAGCAGCAGCGTTGCCGTCAGCACGATGAAGCCGGCCTCGACGAAGCGGAAGGTGATGCGTTCCAGCTGCAGCAGCGGCATACCAGGCGGGCGGCCGTCGCCCCGCGCCGCGGCGCCGGCCGTGCGCATGCGGCGCTCGGCGGCGTCCAGCCACAGCCCATGCAGCACCGCGGCGCCGAACAGCCCGTACGAGCCGACCCCGAGGGCGAAATGAAGCGGCGCCAGCGGCGAGTGCATGATGCGCGGGTCACCGGGGAAGCTGGCGGCCAGAAGCACGGCCACGATGCCCGCCAGACCCAGCCACTGGCGCACCACGGGCACGGGCAGCAGCCGGCTCTCGACGGCGTAGACCGCGATAACCATCCACACCGCCGTCGACAGCACCGGCCCGAAGCCCAGGCGCGCGCCGGGTGTCTGCTGGCCGAGCCCGCCGATGTCCGTCAGCAGCAGCAGTGCATGCAACACGAAGCCGCCCAGCAGGCCCACGGCCGACAGCCGCCCCCACGAGGCCGCCGGCACCGTGGCCAGCAGGTACAGCCCCGAGGCCACCAGCACCAGCAGCAGCCCGCCACCAGGGGCGAGCACGGGGGAGCCGGTCGATAAAATCATGCCCGTCAGTGTGCCACGCGGCATCCTTCCTCCCCTCCACGTCACGAGCGCCCATGGCCAGCAACCTCACCGATCGGCTTTCCAGGCTCGTGAAGACGATGCGCGGCCAGGCCCGCATCACCGAGAGCAACGTGCAGGACATGTTGCGCGAGGTGCGCATGGCGCTGCTCGAGGCCGACGTGGCACTGCCCGTGGTGCGCGACTTCATCGCCCGGGTCAAGGACAAGGCGCTGGGCGCCGAGGTCGCGGGTTCGCTGAACCCCGGCCAGGCGCTGGTGGGCATCGTGCACAAGGAGCTCGCCGCCACCATGGGCGAGGGCGTGTCGGACCTGAACCTCGCCGCACAGCCGCCCGCCGTCATCCTGATGGCCGGCCTGCAGGGCGCGGGCAAGACGACGACGACCGCCAAGCTCGCCCGGCACCTGATCACCCGCCGCAAGAAGAAGGTGCTCACCGTCTCGGCGGACGTGTACCGCCCGGCGGCCATCGAGCAGCTGGAGACGGTGACGGCGCAGGCCGGCGCCGAGTGGTTCCCGTCGCAGCCCACCGACCGCCCGCGCGACATCGCGCTGGCCGCGCTCGACCACGCCCGGCGCCACTACTTCGACGTGCTGCTCGTCGACACCGCCGGCCGCCTCGCCATCGACGAGGCGATGATGGCCGAGATCCGCGAACTGCACGCGGCGCTCGACCCCGTGGAGACGCTCTTCGTCGTCGATGCCATGCAGGGCCAGGACGCGGTGAACACCGCCCGCGCCTTCAAGGAGGCACTGCCGCTGACGGGCGTCGTGCTCACCAAGCTCGACGGCGACAGCCGCGGCGGCGCCGCGCTGTCGGTGCGGCAGGTCGCGGGCGCGCCGATCAAGTTCGCGGGCGTCTCCGAGAAGATCGACGGCCTGGAGGTTTTCGATGCCGAGCGCCACGCCGGCCGCGTGCTGGGCATGGGCGACATCGTCGCGCTGGTCGAGGAGGTGCAGAAAGGCGTCGACATCGCCTCGGCGCAGAAGCTGGCCGAGAAGGTCAAGAGCGGCGGCGGCTTCGACCTCGAGGACTTCCTCGCCCAGATCAGCCAGATGAAGAAGATGGGCGGTCTCTCTAGCCTGATGGACAAGCTGCCCAGCCAGCTCACCGCCAAGGCCCAGGGCGCCGACCTCGGCCGGGCCGAGCGCGACGTGCGCCGCATGGAAGGGATCATCCACTCGATGACCCCGCTGGAGCGTCGCAAGCCCGAACTCCTCAAGGCCAGCCGCAAGCGCCGCATCGCCGCCGGCGCCGGCGTGCCGGTGCAGGAGGTGAACCGCCTGCTCAACCAGTTCGAGCAGATGCAGGGGATGATGAAGAAGATGAAGGGCGGCGGCCTCATGAAGATGATGAAGCGCATGGGTGGCGCCTTCGGTGGCGGGATGGGGGGCGGCCCGGGCGGCGGCTTCCCCGGCCTGCCGCGCTGACACTTCGATACGCCTGTTGTGCCG
>JBKDQY010000168.1:0-8459 GCA_046341655.1 Betaproteobacteria bacterium
GGCCCTGCTGTGCCTGCCTCCCCACATGGCGCTCGCGGCGCCCACACCCGCTGCCCCCATGAGCACCGACACCGACCCCCACCTCTGGCTCGAAGACGTGATGGGCGAGCGTGCCCTGGCCTGGGTGCGCGAGCGCAACGCGACCACCGAGGCCGCGCTGACGGCGCGCCCCGGCTTCGCCGAGCGCGAGAAGACCATCCGCGAGGTGCTGGATTCGCGCGAGCAGATCCCCCACGTCAGCCGCATCGGCAGCCACCTGTACAACCTGTGGCGCGACGCCGCCAACCCGCGCGGCCTTTGGCGGCGCACCACGCTGGAGGAATACCGCAAGCCGCAGCCGGCCTGGGAGACGGTGCTCGACCTCGACGCGCTGGGCAGGGCCGAGGGCGAGAACTGGGTCTGGAGCAGCGCCGTCTGCGCGGACTCCGAGCACGACCGCTGCCTGCTGATGTTGTCGCGCGGCGGCGCCGACGCCACGGTGGTGCGCGAGTTCGACCTCGTCCGCAAGCGCTTCGTGCCCGCTGCCGAGGGCGGCTACGTGCTGCCGGAGGCGAAGACCAACGTCGCCTGGGACGGCCGCGACGCCGTCTGGGTCGGCACCGACTTCGGGCCGGGCTCGCTGACGGCCAGCGGCTATCCGCGCGTCGTCAAGCACTGGAAGCGCGGCACGACCTTGGCCGAGGCCAGGACCGCGTTCGAGGGCCGCACCGAGGACGTGTATGCCTTCGTCAGCGTCGACCGCACGCCCGGCTTCGAGCGCACGGTGTTCTTCCGCGCGCCCGACTTCTACACCTCGGAGATGGCACTGCGCCGCGGCGACGGGCTGGTGCCGCTGGAGAAGCCGGCCGACGCCACGCTGTGGTTCTGGCGCCGCCACGTGCTGATGGAGCTGCGCAGCGACTGGACGTCGCAGGGCCGCCGCTTCCCGCGCGGCTCGCTGCTGGTGGCCGAGGCGGACGCGTTCCTGGGCGGCAAGGCGGCCTGGTCGGCGCTGTTCACGCCCACAGCCACGCGCTCGCTGGCGGGCACGGCCACCACGCGAAGCCGCATCGTCCTGAACGTGCTGGACAACGTGGCGAGCCGGCTTGAGGAGTGGAGCCCGCCGGCGCGTGCCGGCGCGGCCTGGACGCGACGCGCGGTGCAGGCGCCCTACCCCGGGCGCCTGGTCGTGGGCACGCTGCACGACCCCTTGAACCAGGCCGACCCGCTGGCCGAGCACTACCTGCTGGACAGCGCCGACTTCCTGCAGCCCGACACGCTGTGGCTGGGCCGCACGGGCACCGACGCCCGCGAGAGGCTGAAGGCGCGCCCGAGCTTCTTCGACGCCACCGGCATGCGCGTGGAGCAGCGCTTCGCCACCAGCACCGACGGCACGAAGGTGCCCTACTTCGTCGTCTGGCCGCGCGGCGCCACCGCCGATGGCCGCAACCCCACGCTGCTGTACGGCTACGGCGGCTTCGAGGTGCCCATGCAGCCCTGGTACAGCGGCGGCATCGGCCGCGCCTGGACATCGCAGGGCGGCGTCTTCGTGCTGGCCAACATCCGGGGCGGTGGCGAGTTCGGTCCGGCCTGGCACCAGGCGGCCATCCTGTCGCGCAAGCAGCGGAGCTACGACGACTTCGCCGCGGTGGCCGAGGCCCTGATCCGCGACCGCGTGACGAGCCCGGCCCACCTGGGCATCCAGGGCGGCAGCAACGGCGGCCTGCTGGTGGGCGCGGTGATGCTGCAGCGGCCCGAGCTGTTCGGCGCCGTGGTCTGCCAGGTGCCGCTGCTGGACATGCGGCGCTACCACCGGCTGCTGGCCGGCGCGAGCTGGATGGCCGAGTACGGCGACCCCGACAAGCCCGAGCACTGGGACTTCATCTCCCGGTACAGCCCGTACCAGAACGTGCGGCCGACGCAGAAGCTGCCTCCCGTGCTGTTCGTCACCAGCACGCGCGACGACCGCGTGCACCCGGGCCATGCCCGCAAGATGGCGGCGCGCATGCTCGAACAGGGGCACCGCGCGTGGTACTGGGAGAACATCGAGGGCGGCCACGGCGGCGCCGCCGACAACGCCCAGCGGGCGCGGATGCAGGCCATCGAGTACGCTTTCCTCTGGAAGACGCTCGCGGGCCGCTGAACGCGGCGCCCTGGCAAGCATGTCGCTGATACGCTGGATCGACGACACCCAGCCCCTGCCGCACCCTTCGGTCGCGCTGGGGCCCGGCACCGAAGCGCCAGGGCTGGTGGCGGCCGGGGGCCGCGTGACGCCTGCGCGGCTGGACGAGGCCTACCGCGCCGGCATCTTCCCGTGGTACAGCCCGGGCCAGCCGGCGCTGTGGTGGAGCCCGGACCCGCGCATGGTGCTGCCGGTGGCGGAGTTCCGGCTGTCGCACACCCTGCGCAAGACCCTCCGCCGCTTCCTGCGCACGCCCGGCTGCGAGATCCGCTTCGACCACGACCTGGCCGCCGTGATCGACGCCTGCGCGCGGACCCCGCGCGGGGGCCAGGACGGCACCTGGATCGTGCCCGAGGTGCGCGACGCCTACGTCGCCTGGGGAGCCATGGGCCGCGTGCACAGCGTAGAGACCTGGGTGCAGGGCCGGCTCGCGGGCGGGCTGTACCTCGTGCAGCTGGGGCGCATGGCCTATGGCGAGTCGATGTTCTCGCACGCCACCGACGCCAGCAAGATCGCGTTGGCGGCGCTGGTGGCGGCCTGCCGCCGTCACGGCATCGCCTGGATCGACTGCCAGCAGAACACGCGGCACCTGGCCAGCCTGGGCGCGCGCGAGGTGCCGCGCGAGGCCTTCCTGGCCCACGTGGCCCGCAGCTCGGGGGCCGAGGGACCCGAGGCCTGGGCCTATGATCCGGCGGATTGGGCGCTGCTGCTGGAGCCGCCCGCCACGCCCCCGCCCGACCCCGCGTGACGCACCCCAAGGAATTGCCGCTGCGGTCGTTGCAGTTCTATGCGACGGCCCCGTACCCCTGCAGCTATCTGCCCGACCGGCAGGCGCGCTCGCAGGTGGCCACGCCCAGCCACCTGATCCACGCCGAGACCTACTCGGGTCTGGTCGCCAACGGCTTCCGGCGCAGCGGCATGTTCACCTACCGGCCCTGGTGCGACGGCTGCCGCGCCTGCGTGCCGCTGCGCGTGCCGGTGGAGCGCTTCCGGCCCACGCGCAGCCAGAAGCGAGCGCAGCGCCAGCACGGGGCGCTGCAGTCGCGCGTGCTGCGGCTGGGCTTCGTGCCCGAGCACTACCAGCTGTATCTGCGCTACCAGAGCGGCCGCCACGCCGGCGGCGGCTGGGACCAGGACAGCGTAGACCAGTACACGCAGTTCCTGCTGCAGAGCCGCGTCAACTCGCGCCTCGTGGAGTTCCGCGAGCCCGCGGTCGACGGCCAGGCTGGCGCGCTGAAGATGGTGAGCATCCTCGACGTGCTGTCCGACGGCATCTCGGCCGTCTACACCTTCTACGAGCCCGAGCCGCACACCAGCTACGGCACCTACAGCGTGCTGTGGCAGATTGAGCAGACGCGCATCCTGAAGCTGCCGCACGTCTACCTGGGCTACTGGATCGCACAGAGCCCGAAGATGGCCTACAAGGCGCAGTTCCGGCCCCACCAGGTGCTGCTGGACGGCACCTGGCGCGATGCTGACGAGCCGGGATCAGAGTCCCCCTGACCAGCCCTCGGCGGTCTGCACGGCCCGCCCCTCGCCCTGCAGCTTGAGCAGGTGCGCCAGCAGCGAGCGCGCGGCCACGCCGTGCAGCGCCGCCGGCACGTCGTCGTACACGCGGGGCAGCAGCGCCTCCAGCGGGCTTGGCGTGGCCGCCAGGGCCGCCACCACCTTGGCCTCGCGCCGCAGGCGGTGGGCCAGCAGCGCGTCCAGCACCGCCGGCGGGTCGGCGACCAGGAAGCCGTGCCCCGGGGCCAGCCAGTGCAGCGGCCGCGTGCCCTCGTCGTGCGCCCGGCGCAGCGCCCGCAGGGACTGCAAGTAGGCGGCCATGTCGCCATCGGGCGGGTTGATCACGACGGTGGAGCCCTGCATGACGTGGTCGCCGGTGAAGAGCAGCCGCTCCTGCTCCAGCCACCAGCACAGGTGGTTGCTGGCATGGCCTGGCGTGTGCACGGCGTGCAGCGTGACGCCTTCGCCGAGTTCGAGCCGCTCGCCGTCGGCGGGCTCGTGGTCGGGGCGGAAGCTGTCGTCCTGCCACATCGGATGGCCGGGCCGGCGGCCCCACACCGGCGCGCCCGTGGCGGCGGCCAGGGGCGCGGCACCGGGCGAGTGGTCGCGGGGGGTGTGCGTGGCCAGGATGGCCACCGGGCGGCTCTCGGCGGCCGCCGGCAGCGCCGCCACCAGCGCCTGCACGTGGGGCTCGAGCGCCGGGCCGGGGTCGATCACCACCCAGTGGCGGCCGCTGCCGACCAGGTAGCTGTTGGTGCCGGGGCCGGTCATCGGCCCGGGGTTGGGCGCGGTCAGGCGCGCCACGCGCGGCGACAGCCACACCAGGCGGCCCGGCAGGAGTTCGGCCAGCGCATCGGCCCGGCCCTCGGGGTCGAGGCGGCCGATCTCGGCATAGGGCAGCTCGTGCGGCAGCACCACCGTGGACCGGCCGCCGCGCAGCGCGCGCCGCGGCATCACGCAGGGCACGGCCGAGCGCGCGCGCGAGGCCGCCAGCGCCGCAGCCGCGTCGCCGAAGGCCGACAGCTCGCGCAGCGTGACCTCGGTCACCGGCAGCAGCTTGAGCCCGCGCTCGCGCGACAGCGCCTCGGCGGGGGTCAGCCACATCAGCTCCACGGCCTCGCCCAGGTCGGGCACGGCCTGCTGTCCGGGCGGCGCGGCGGTGATGAAGAAGCGGGTGTCGAAACGCTTGGGCGAGCCCGGCGGCGTGAGCCAGTGGCTGTGGTAGACGAGGCCGCTCAGGTCGAGCGCCAGGCCGGTGGCTTCGCAGAGCATGGGCACGCTGGCCTCGTTGCGGTGCAGGCGGTCGCGCCAGGGCGCCAGCGCCTGGGCCCGTTCCGGGGTGACGGGCCGGCCGTCGGCATCGCGCGCGATGAGCAGGCCGACCTCCTCGAAGGTCTCGCGCACGGCGGCGATGGCGTAGTCCAGGCCGCCCTCGGGCAGGCCCAGGCGGGTGCTGAGCGTGGCGTCGTCGGCGCCGTGTGCGCGGCCATGCGCCTCGCGGTCGCGCGGGTCGAGCACGCCCCCGGGGAACACGGTGACGCCGCTGCGCATGTCGCCGTCGCGCTCGGCACGGCGCAGCATCAGCACCTCGAGGCCACGCTCGCCGTCGCGCAGCAGGATCAGCGAGGCGGCGCGCCGCGCGTCGGCCGGCGTGGCGTGCGCCGGCGCCCGGGCCGCGCTCATTGCAGCACCCCGGCGGCACGCAGCGCGGCGGCGTCGAGGCCGGCCTCGGCCAGTACGGCCTCGGCGTGGGCCCCCGGCTCGGGTGCCGGGCGGGGCCGGGTCGCGGGCGTGCGCGAGAAGCGCGGCGCCGGCGCAGGCTGCAGCCGGCCGCCGACCTCGACGAAGCCCTCGCGTGCCCGCGCATGAGGGTGCTGGGCGGCCTGGTCGAAGTCGAGCACGGGTGCGATGCAGGCGTCGCTGCCGGCGCAGTGCTCCGTCCAGGCGGCCTGCGTGCGGGCGCGGAAGGCCGCCTCGAGGGCCTCGCGCAGCGCCGGCCCGGCGCGGCGGTCGTGCTGGCGAGCCAGCCAGGCGGCGTCGAGCCCCAGCACGCCCAGGGCCTCGGCGAAGAACTTGGGCTCCAGCGCCGCCAGGCTCATCCAGCGGCCGTCGGCGGTTTCGTAGCAGGCGTAGAACGGCGCGCCGCCGTCCAGCAGGTTGCTGCCCCGCTCGGGCCGCCACTGGCCGGCCGCGTGCAGGCCCCAGAAGATGGAGCCGAGCGCCGCGGCGCCGTCCACCATCGCGGCGTCCACCACCTGGCCGCGGCCGGAACGCTGCCGCTCCCACAGGGCGGCCATCACGCCGAAGGCCAGGAACAGCGCGCCGCCGCCGTAGTCGCCCACCAGATTCAGCGGCGGCAGCGGCGCGCCGCCCGCTGGGCCGATGGCGTTGAGCAGGCCCGTGAGGGCGACGTAGTTCAGGTCGTGCCCGGCACGCGCGGCCAGCGGGCCCTGCTGGCCGAAGCCCGTCATGCGGCCGTAGACCAGGCCGGGGTTCGCCGCCAGGCAGGGCTCGGGACCGAGACCCAGCTTCTCCATCACGCCCGGTCGGAAGCCCTCGACCAGCACGTCGGCGCCGGCCACCAGGCGCAGCGCGGCGTCACGGCCGGCGGGCTGCTTGAGGTCGAGCGCAACCGAGCGCCGGCCGCGGGCGTTGACGTCGTCGGCCGGGGCCAGCGCCAGGCCCAGGCCGCTAGGCTCCAGGCGGTCGACGCGCACGACGTCGGCGCCGAGGTCGGCCATCAGCATGCAGGCCAGGGGCGCCGGGCCGATGCCGGCGAACTCGATGACGCGCAGGCCCTGCAGAGGGCCCTGGAAGGTGTCGCTCATGCCCGCCAGTGTGCCCGACCAGCCGCGGGCGGCGTCAGGCCCTGAAGGCGGGCATCGGGCCGCGGCGCGGCGCGCCTCAAGACCCGGGCTCGCGGGGCGGCGCGGCCGGCGGCCCGTCGCCCGACTGCCGCTCGGCCAGCAGCCAGGTCGCAAAGGCCGCGCGCGAGGCCTCGTCTAGCGGGGCTTCGTCCAGCCCCGGCAGCGAGCGCGGGCCCGCGCGCTCGGCCGCCAGCGCGGCCACGTAGCCGCGCTCCAGTTCCTGCTGCACGCGCACGAAGCGCTGCTGCATGCGCGCCAGCGCCCGCAGGTCCTGGCCCACGGCGAGTGCCGGACCGTCGGGGCCCAGGCGCAGCGCGGTGTAGGCCACGGCGATCTCGTCATCGGCCGGGGATGAACCGGGGGCGCGCTCGAGGTTGACCTCGCGCCGCCGGGCGATGCCGGTGGCCGCCACGTCGGCGAGCAGCTTCTCGATCTTGTGGCGTGTCTGCGGCGTCACGGTGCTGCCGAGCGGGCGGCCGAGCCAGCCCTGGCTCGCCGCGGCCAGGCTGCGCGCCTCGTTGTGCGCGATGGCGGTGATGGTGCCTTCGCGGTCGATGACCAGCGCGATGTCGCAGGCCAGGCTCGCGAAGGCCTGGGCCAGGTGCGGCGCGTACTGCGCGAGCACCGCGAGTTCGGCGACATCGGCCTGCGGGCGGGTCATGGTGAAGGGCGCCGTCGGGAGGGGCGCGTCCGCGTGGAGGTGGATGCCGGCGTCAGGCCCGCACCAGGCCCAGCAGGTGCGCCACGTCCTTGAAGAAGATCCGCACGTGCGCCATCGGCTTCTTGCGGGCCAGCGTCTTGTGCATGTATGACTCGAAGGTGAGCTGCTGCACGTCCTTGTCGCGGCAGATGCTCACGAAGCGCTCGCGGCGCTTGTCGCTCACGTACCAGAAGCGCTGCATGATGCCCAGCACCCAGAACACCGTGCCGTGCTCGCGCATGAAGCGCTTGCGCGCCAGCTTCAGCGCCTTGGCCTGCCCGGTGCGCAGGAATTCGGCCGCGGCCTCGGCCGCCAGGCGACCGCCGGTCATCGCGTAGTAGATGCCCTCGCCTGAGGCCGGGGCCACCACGCCGGCGGCGTCGCCGGCCAGCACCACGTCGCGGCCGTTGTCCCACTTGGGCAGAGGCTTCATTGGGATGGGTGCACCTTCACGGCGCAATGTGGGCGCGTCCTGCAACCCGGCAGCACGGCGCAGGCCAGCGGTGGCACTGCGCAGCGAAAAGCCCTTGTCGGCACTGCCGGTGCCCACGCTCAAGGTGTCCCCGTGGGGAAAGACCCAGCCGTAGAAATCGGGCGAGTAGGTGCCGTTGTAGACCACGTCGCAACGGGCGTCGTCATAGCCGGGTGGCGGGTGCTGGGGCTTGCCAACGATCTCGTGGTAAGCGAAGACGTAGGACGTGCGCTCGGCACCCGGAACCGCCTGGCGCGCCACCTCCGAGCGCGCGCCGTCGGCGCCGATGACGCAGCGCGCCCGCGCGGTGGAGTGCCCGGTCTCGGCGCCCGTCTGGCTGGCACGTGAGGTGAAGTGCACCACGCTCACGCCATCGCCGTCGCGGGTGAGCTTGTCGAACGTGCCGATGCGGCGCACCGCACCGGCCTGCGCCGCGCGCTCGCGCAGCCACTCGTCGAAGACGTCACGGTCGACCATGCCGACAAAGCCGCCGTCGATGGGGATGTCCACCTGCTGGTCGGTGGGCGAAACCATCCGGGCACAGCGGATCTTGGCCACCAGCAGATGGTCGGGGATGTCGAAGTCCTTGATCAGCCGGGGCGGGATGGCACCGCCGCAAGGCTTGATGCGGCCGGCGCGGTCCAGCAGCAGCACGGAGCGGCCCTGGCGCGCCAGGTCGTGGGCGGGGGTGGCGGCGGCCGGCCCCCCGCCCCCGACGATGCCGGCCAAGGTGTGCGCGTCGTTCCTGGGGTG
>JBKDQY010000169.1:0-14347 GCA_046341655.1 Betaproteobacteria bacterium
TCGCCGCGCATCACGCCGGGGGAGTTCTCATGGCGGGATTACCGCGCCCGGCTGGAGGCCGATGCCCCCGCCATTGCCGCCTTCCGCACCAGCCAACGCCACGCCTTCGCCGAGGAACGCGCCCGCTGGGACGCGGCCAAGCAGGAGCTGCCATGACGCCCGTCCAAGCCCTCACCGCCTGTCGGGCCTACTCTGATGCCCATGCGACGTTTCTGTACCTGCCGGATGCCGTGGCCACCACCGGCATCCCTTTGGCCGTGAAGGACAACATCGACGTGGCGGGCATGCCCACGACGGCGGGTTGTCCCGGTTTTTCGTACCTGCCCCAGGAGGACGCCGTGGTGGTGGCCCGTCTACGCGCGGCGGGCTACGTGCCCGTGGTCAAAACCGCCATGGACCAGTTCGCCACCGGGCTGGTGGGCACGCGCTCGCCCTACGGGCAGCCGGTGTCCACCTGGTCGTCCGACCACGTCAGCGGCGGCTCCAGTTCGGGCTCGGCGGTGCTGGTGTCGCGCGGCATCGTGCCCTTCGCGCTGGGCACCGACACCGCCGGCAGCGGCCGCGTGCCGGCCGGCTTCAACCACGTCGTCGGCCTGAAGCCAACGCCGGGGCGCGTGAGCACCGCCGGGGTGCTGCCGGCCTGCCGCAGCCTGGACTGCGTGTCGGTGTTCGCGCTCACCGCCGCCGACGCGGCGGCCGTCCTGTCGGTGCTGGAGGGCGACGACCCTGCCGACGACTACAGCCACTTCGAGCCCGGCACGGCCGGCTGGAACCACCCGCTGCGCATCGGCGTGCCAGCCGCGCCGAGGCTGGACGCCGCACAAGGCGGCCCCGCGGCCTGGGCACAGGCGGAGGCGCTGGCGCGCTCGCTCGGTGCCACGCTCGTGCCGCTGGACTTCACCGCGCTGCACGAACTGGCCGGCCTGCTGTACGAAGGCCCCTGGGTGGCCGAGCGCATGGCGGTGGTGCAGCCGCTGCTGGACGCCGATCCCGGCGCGCTCGACCCCACCGTGGCCGCCGTCATCGCCCGCGCCCGCGGCCACGACGCCACCGGCACCTTCCGCGCGATGTACCGGCTGCAGGCCGCGCGTCGCACCGCGGCCGCGCATTGGCAGCAGGTCGATGTGCTGATGGTGCCGACGGCCCCGCGCCACCCCACGCGCGCCGAGGTCGCTGCCGCCCCCGTGGCCGCCAACGCCGAGCTCGGCGCCTACACCAACTTCGTCAACTTCCTGGGCTGGTGCGCGCTGGCGCTGCCGGCTGGCGTCACCGCCGCCGGGCTGCCCTTCGGCGTGACCTTCATCGGCCCGGCGGGCGCCGATGCCGCGCTGGCCCGCTTCGGCCGGCGCTGGCAGGCGGCGGCGGCGCAGCCGCTGGGGGCCACGGGCGCCCCGCCGCCCGCCGAAGCCGATGCCGCCGGCGACCTGCCCGAGCCGGCCACAGAGCCCGAACTGCGCGTGGCCGTCGTCGGCGCGCACCTCGAGGGCCTGCCGCTGAACGGCCAGCTGCTGGAGCGCGGCGCGCGGCTGCTCGCGCGCACCAACACGGCGCCGCACTACCGCCTCTTCGCGCTGCCCGGCACGGCGCCGCGCAAGCCCGGCCTGCTGCGCGTGGCGCAAGGCGGCGAAGCCATCGCCGTGGAGGTGTGGGCGATGCCGCAGCGGCACGCCGGCAGCTTTCTGGCGCTGATCCCGCCGCCGCTGGGCCTGGGCTCGATCGAGCTGGCCGACGGCACCCGCGTGCACGGCTTCCTGTGCGAAGCCCACGCCCTCGAGGGCGCCACCGACATCAGCCACCACGGTGGCTGGCGCGCCTATCTCGCTTCCCTCTGACGAACCCTCAACCACAGGAGCCCCCCATGGACCGCCGCGACTTCATCGCTTCCACCTCGTCGGGCCTCGCGCTGGGCGCGCTGCCGCTGGCCGCGGCCGCGCAGGAACGCCCGAAGGACGTGCTCATCGTGGCCAACGAGTTCGGTCCGAACTCGCTGGATATCCAGACCCTCGGCGCCAACCGGCCGGCCTACGGCGTGAGCTGGCTCGTCTACGACCGGCTGATGACCTACGGCAAGAAGACGCTGCCCGACGGCCGCGTGGTCTACGACCGCAACAAGCTCGAGCCTGAGCTGGCCGAGAGCTGGCAGATCGCGCCCGACGGCAACTCGGTCACCTTCAAGCTGCGCAAGACCGCGAAGTTCCACGACGGCACCCCCGTCACCGCCAAGGACGTGAAGTGGAGCTTCGACCGCGCCGTCAGCGTGGGCGGCTTCGCCACCTTCCAGATGGGCGCGGGCTCGCTGGAGAAGCCCGAGCAGTTCGTGGTGGTCGACGACCACACCTTCCGCGTGAACTTCCTGCGACGCGACAAGCTGACGATGAACAACATGGCCGTGCCGGTGCCGTGCATCTTCAACAGCGAGCTCGTCAAGAAGAACGCCACGCCGCAGGACCCCTGGGGCCTGGCCTGGACGCGCAACAACACTGCCGGCGGCGGCGCCTACAAGGTGGAGGCCTTCCGGCCCGGCCAGGAGATCGTCTACGTCCGCAACGACGACTGGAAGAACGGGCCGATGCCGAAGCTGCGCCGCATCGTGCAGCGCGAGGTGCCCAACGCCGGCAACCGGCGCGCGCTGCTGATCAAGGGCGACATCGACATGACCTACGACATGCCGCCCAAGGACTTCTCCGAGATGGCCAAGGAAGGCGGCAGCGTCAAGGTCGCGACCATGCCGATCGAGAACGCCATGTTCTACGTCGGCATGAACGTCACCAAGCCGCCGTTCGACAACGTCAAGGTGCGGCAGGCGGTGGCCTACGCGCTGCCCTACGACAAGATCCACGAGACGGCGCTGTACGGCCGCGGCGCCAAGCTCTGGGGCGCGGCCGGCTCCCAAGTCAAGACCACGGCCTGGCCGCAGCCCACCGGCTACAAGACCGACATCGCGCGCGCCAAGGCGCTGATGGCCGAGGCCGGCGCGGCGGCCGGCTTCGAGACCACGCTGAGCCTGGACCTCGGCGGCGCCACGGTCGGCGAGCCCACGGCCATCCTGATCCAGGAGTCGCTGGCGCAGATCGGCATCCGCACGCAGATCAACAAGATTCCCGGCGCCACCTGGCGCGCGGCGCTGCTGAAGAAGGACATGCCGCTGATCATCAACCGCTTCGGCGGCTGGCTCGACTTCCCCGAGTACTTCTTCTACTGGTGCTACCACGGCCAGAACGCGGTGTTCAACACCATGAGCTACCAGAACCCCAAGCTCGACCGCGTGATCACCAACGCCCGCTTCGCCGAGAGCAAGGCCATCTACGACGGCATGGTGCGCGACATGATCCAGATCGCCTACGACGAGGTGCCGCGCATCCCGCTGTTCCAGCCCAGCCAGGACGTAGCCATGCAGAAGAACGTCATGGGCTACATGTACTGGTTCCACCTGCAGCCCGACTACCGCCAGCTCTTCAAGGCCTGAGCGCGGGACACTGGCATGGACTGCGAGCGTTATGTTGACGCCCAGTGCGAGCTGCTGGGACTGGTGCTCACGCCCGCACAGCGTCCGGGCGTGGTGCGCTACCTGCAGCTGGTGGCGGGCTTCGCGCCGCGGGTGATGGACTTCCCGCTCGCGCCGGCCGACGAGAGCGGCAACACCTTCGTGCCGGTGGCGCCGCCGGGGGAGCCGCCGTGAACGCCACGGCCGCCGTCGAAGCCGCCCTGGCGCGCGTCGCCGCCACGGATGGCCGCGTCAACGCCTTCACCGAGGTGCTGGCCGAGCGCGCCCGGGCCCGCGCGGCGGCGGTCGATGCCGACCCGGCCGACCTGCCGCTGCGCGGCCTGCCCTTCGCGGTGAAGAACCTGTTCGACCTGCAGGGCCTGCCCACCCGGGCGGGCTCGAAGATCGAACGCGACGCCCCGCCGGCCGCGCGCGATGCCGTGCTCGTGCGCCGGCTCGAGGCCGCCGGCGCGGTGTGCGTGGGCGCGCTGAACATGGACGAGTACGCCTACGGCTTCACCACCGAGAACAGCCACGACGGCCCCACGCGCAACCCGCACGACCTGGCGCGCATCAGCGGCGGCTCCTCCGGCGGCAGCGCCGCCGCGGTGGCCGCCGGCCAGGTGCCGCTCGCGCTGGGGTCCGACACCAACGGCAGCATCCGCGTGCCGGCTTCGCTGTGCGGGGTGTTCGGCCTCAAGCCCACCTTCGGCCGGCTGCCGCGCACGGGCAGCTACCCCTTCGTCGCGAGCCTGGACCACCTGGGCCCGTTCGCCCGCGACGTCGCCACGCTGGCCGCGGCCTACGACACGATGCAGGGCCCCGACGCCGACGATCCGGCCCAGGTGCCGCGGCCGCTGGAGCCGACGCAGCCGCTGCTGGCGCGCGGCGCCGAAGGCCTGCGCATCGGCGTGCTCGGCGGCTGGTTCCAGGCCATGGCGCTGCCGGCGGCGCGAAGCGCGGTGGAGCGCGTCGCCGCGGCGCTGGGCGTCGCGCAGAAGGTGCTGTGGCCCGAGGTCGACCGTGCGCGCACGGCCGCCTTCATCATCACCAACGCCGAGGGCGCGGCGCTGCACCTGGAGGACCTGCGACGCCGCGCCGACGACTTCGACCCGCTCACGCGCGACCGTTTCCTGGCCGGCGCGCTGCTGCCCGCGGCCTGGGTCGTGCAGTCGCAGCGCGTGCGCCACTGGTTCGCGCGCCAGGTGGCGGCACAGTTCGCGCACGTCGACGTGCTGCTCGCGCCGGCCACGCCGTGCACAGCGCCGGCCATTGGCACCGATTGGCTGGAGATCAACGGCCAGAGGATGCCGGCGCGCGCCAGCATGGGCCTGCTGACGCAGCCGGTGTCGGCCATCGGCCTGCCGGTGGCCACGGTGCCGGTGTGGGGCTGCGACGACGCCGCACCCCACCTGCCCATCGGCGTGCAGGTGATCGCCGCGCCATGGCGCGAAGACCTCTGCCTGCGCGTGGCCTGCGCGCTGGAATCGGCGGGCGTCGTGACGGCGCCCGTGGCCCCGACCTGAACCGGCCCCGCCATGGACATCAACCTGCCCGACGTGCACGCCGAAGTGATGGCCGTGTTCGCCCGCTACGAGGCGGCGCTGGTCACCAACGACACTGCCGTGCTCGACCAGCTGTTCTGGGCCAGTCCGCACACCGTGCGCTACGGCGTGGCCGAGAGCCTCTACGGCATCGACGAGGTGCGTGCCTTCCGCGCCGCGCGGCCGGCGCAGGGGCTGGCCCGCAGCCTGCAACGCACCGTCATCACCACCTACGGCCGCGACGCCGCCACCGCGATGACCGAGTTCCGACGCGAGGGCGGCAACAAGCTCGGCCGCCAGAGCCAGACCTGGGTGCGCCTGCCCCAGGGCTGGCGCGTGGTGGCCGCGCACGTGAGCCTGATCGACCTCCCACCCCAGTGAACGCCAACCCGCCAGGAGCCGAAGCCATGCAAGACCATTCCCCGAACCGCCGCCACCTCCTTGCCGCCGCCGCGGCGCTGGGCGTGGCGCCCTGGGCCCGCGTGGCCCACGCGCAGGCACCCATCACCGTGGGCATCATCTACGTCGGCCCGCGTGACGACTTCGGCTACAACCAGGCGCAAGCCGAGGCCGCGGCGCAGCTGAAGAAGCTGCCCGGCGTGAAGCTGGTCGAGGAAGAGAACGTGCCCGAGACGCAGGCCGTCCAGAAGACCATGCAGGGCATGATCTCGCAGGACGGCGCCACGCTGCTGTTCCCCACGAGCTTCGGCTACTTCGACCCGCACCTGCTGGCCGTGGCGGGCAAGAACCCCAAGGTGCGCTTCAGCCACTGCGGCGGCCTGTGGACCAAGGGCAAGCACCCCGACAACACCGGCAGCTTCTTCGGCTACATCGACGAGGCGCAGTACCTCAACGGCGTGATCGCCGGCCACATGAGCAAGAGCAAGAAGCTCGGCTTCGTGGCCGCCAAGCCGATCCCGCAGGTGCTGCGCAACATCAACGCGTTCACGATGGGCGCGCGCTCGGTCGACCCGAAGATCACCACCACGGTCATCTTCACCGGCGACTGGAGCATGCCCGTCAAGGAAGCCGAGGCCACCAACAGCCTTGCCGACCAGGGCGTGGACGTGTTCACCTGCCACGTCGACGGGCCCAAGGTCGTGATGGAGACGGCGGCCAAGCGCGGCCGCATGGTCTGCGGCTACCACGCCAGCCAGGCCAAGCTGGCGCCCCAGGCCTACCTCACGGGGGCGGAGTGGAACTGGCTCACAGCCTACACCTCCATCCTCGAGGCCGCGCGGACCGGCAAGCCGCACCCCAACTTCGTTCGCGGCGGCCTGAAGGACGGGTTCGTGAAGAGCTCGCCCTACGGCGCGATGGTGAGCGAGGGCGCGCGCAAGAACGCCGAAGACGTGCGCAAGAAGATGATGGCCGGGGCCTTCGACATCTTCGGCGGCGAGCTGAAGGACAACACCGGCAAGGTCGTCATCCCCAAGGGCAAGGTCTTCAAGCAGACCGACATCGAGCTCGAGGGCATGAACTACCTGGTCGAAGGCGTCATCGGCAAGGCCTGAGGCCCCGTCGCGGATCAGCCCCATGCCGCTGCGCAATGCCGCCGAATCGCTCGCCCTGGCGCTGCTCGCGCTGGCGGGCGGGCTTGTGCTGTTCGGCGGCTTCGTGGCGCTGGGCGGCCACAGCCCGGTGCAGGCCTGGACGCTGCTCTTCGCCGGGGCCTTCGGCGACGCGTTCTCGCTGCAGAACACGCTGGTGCGTGCCGCGCCGCTGATGCTCACGGCGCTGGCCGTGGCGCTGCCGGCGCGGGCCGGGCTCACGGTGATCGGCGGCGAAGGCGCGCTGGTGCTCGGCGGCCTCGCCGCAGCGGCGCTGCCGTACGCGCTGCCGCTGCCTTCGGGTGCGGCCGGCTCGGCGCTGCTGCTGCTGGCCGCGGCGCTGGCCGGCGCCGCCTGGATCGCGCTGGCCGGCTGGCTGCGCCAGTGGCGCGGCGTCAACGAGACGATCTCCAGCCTGCTGCTGGGCTACATCGCGATCGCCCTGTTCAAGCACATCGTCGAGGGGCCGCTGCGCGACCCCGCCAGCCTGAACAAGCCGAGCACGCTGCCGCTCGAAGAGAGCCTGCGCATCGGCACGATCGCCTTCGGCGACACGCTCACCGAGGTGCACTGGGGCCTGGCGTTCGGCGTCGTCGCCTGCCTGGCCGCCGCGGCGTGGCTGGGGCTCACGACGCACGGCTTCGCGACGCGGGTGGTCGGCGGCAACCTGCGCGCGGCGCAGCTTGTCGGGCTGCCGGCCACGCGGCTGGTGGTGGTGGCCTGTGCGCTCGGCGGCGCGGCCGCGGGTCTGGCCGGCGGCATCGAGGTGGCGGCGGTGCACACGGCGGCCAACGCCTCGCTGGTCGTCGGGCTGGGCTACACCGGCATCCTGGTGAGCTTCGTCGCGCGCCACCACCCGCTGGCCATCGTTCCGGTGGCCATCCTCTTCGGCGGCTTCCTGGCCGCCGGCAGCCTGTTGCAGCGGCGGATGGGCCTGCCCGACGCCTCGGTGCAGGTGCTGATGGGGTTCTGCTTCGTGCTGATCCTCGCCAGCGAGGCCTGGTGCGGGCGCCTGGGTGAACTGTTCACGGTGCGGCGCGAGCCGGTGGTCGCGCCCGCGGGAGCCGCCGCATGAACGTCGGCGGCAGCGGGCTGCCCTGGCTCGACGTCCTGGTGGCCGTGCTCGGCGGCGCCATCCGCGTCGGTACGCCCTTTCTCTTCGTCAGCCTGGGCGAGTGCATCACCGAGAAGGCCGGCCGCATCAACCTCGGCCTGGAGGGCGTGCTCGTGTTCTCGGCGATGGCGGGCTTTGCCGGCTCGTACGTCACTGGTCTCTGGTGGGCCGGCGTGCTCGTCGCCGGGGCGAGCGGGGCGCTGGTGGCCCTGGTGCACGGGCTTGTGTGCAGCCTGCCGCGCGTCAACGACATCGCCGCCGGCATCGCCATCATGCTGCTGGGCGCGGGCCTGGCGTTCTACCTCGGCAAGCCGCTGATCCAGCCGCAGGCCGAACAGGTGCCCTCGCTGCCGCTGGGGCAGTGGCTCGGCGCGGCGCCGGGCAGCGCGCTGGCCGCGGCGCTGAACGTCAACGCGTTGTTCCCGATCGGTGTCGCGCTGGCCGTGCTGCTGGCCTGGGGGCTCGGGCACACGGGCTGGGGCCTGAAGCTGCGCATGGTCGGCGACTCGGCCGACGCCGCGCGCGCGCTCGGCAGCTCGGTGGCGGGCGTGCGCGTGGCCGCCACCACCGCCGGCGGCTTCATCGCCGGCCTGGGCGGGGCCTCGCTGTCGCTGTACTTCCCGGGCAGCTGGAACGAGGCCCTGTCCAGCGGCCAGGGCCTGATCGCCGTGGCGCTGGTGATCTTCGCGCGCTGGCACCCGCTGCGCTGCCTGTGGGCTGCGCTGCTGTTCGGCGGCGCCGGGGCGCTGGGGCCGGCGCTGCAGTCGGTGGGCGTCAGCGGCTACTACTACCTGTTCAACGCCGTGCCTTACGCGCTGACGCTGGCCATCCTGGTGTGGACTTGCTCGCCGCAGCAGAGCCTGGCCGGCGCGCCGGCCGAACTCGGCGTCTCACGATGAGGAAGAAGCAATGACCGGACTGGGTGGTCTGAACAAGTCGCCGCAGGGCGTGGTGGTGGGCCTGGTGCAGCTGCAGCTGCCGGTGGTGGAGACGCCGGCGCAGCTGGCGGCGCAGGCCGGGCGCATCGCCTGGATGGTGGGCAAGGCGCGCCGCAACCTCGCGACGATGGACCTCGTCGTGTTCCCCGAGTACGCGCTGCACGGGTTGTCGATGAGCACCGCGCCGGAGCTCATGGTGACCGTCGACGGGCCCGAAGTCGCGCTGTTCAGGCGCGCCTGCGTCGAGCACCGCATCTGGGGCTGCTTCTCCATCATGGAGGCCAACCCGCACGGCAACCCCTACAACACCGGCCTGATCATCGACGACCAGGGCCGCATCCAGCTCTACTACCGCAAGCTGCACCCCTGGGTGCCGGTGGAGGCCTGGGAGCCGGGCAACATGGGCATCCCCGTGTGCACCGGGCCCAACGGCAGCCGCATCGCGCTGATCATCTGCCACGACGGCATGTTCCCCGAGATGGCGCGCGAGGCCGCCTACAAGGGCGCCGAGATCATCCTGCGCACCGCGGGCTACACGGCGCCGATCCGCCACGCCTGGAAGATCACCAACCAGGCCAACGCCTTCCAGAACCTGGCGCAGACCGCCAGCGTGTGCCTGTGCGGCAGCGACGGCAGCTTCGACAGCATGGGCGAGGGCATGTTCTGCCACTTCGACGGCAGCATCCTGGCCGAGGGCGGCAACCGCCCCGACGAGATCATCACTGCCGAGCTCAGGCCCGACCTGGTGCGCGAGGCGCGCGCGCAATGGGGCGTCGAGAACAACCCCTACCAGCTCTACCACCGCGGCTACGTCGCGGTGCGGGGTGGGGCCCGGGACTGCCCCTACACCTTCATGCACGACATGGTGGCCGGGCGCTACCGGCTGCCCTGGGACGACTCGATCCAGGTGCGCGACGGCACGCCCTGTGGCTTTGCGGCGCCGGTGCGCGACTACCGGGGCGCGGAGCCCAATCCGCTGGAAGGGCAGGGGGGCTCGCGATGAGCATGGTCAGCGCCGATCCCTATCCCTGGCCCTACGACGGCGACCTGCGCCCGGCCAACACCGCGCTGGTCGTCATCGACATGCAGACCGACTTCTGCGGCGTCGGCGGCTACGTCGACGCGATGGGCTACGACCTGAGCCTGACGCGCGCGCCGATCGGGCCGATCGCCCGGTTGCTGACGGCCTTCCGTGCCGGCGGCTTCCACGTGATCCACACGCGCGAAGGCCACCGGCCCGACCTGTCGGACCTGCCGGCCAACAAGCGCTGGCGCTCGCAGCGCATCGGCGCGGGCATCGGCGACGCCGGTCCCTGTGGCCGCATCCTGGTGCGCGGCGAACCGGGCTGGGAGATCATCCCCGAGCTCGCGCCGCTGCCCGGCGAGGTCGTCATCGACAAGCCCGGCAAGGGCAGCTTCTACGCCACCGACCTCGAGCTGATCCTGCGCACCCGCGGCATCCGCAACCTCGTGCTCACCGGCATCACCACCGACGTGTGCGTGCACACGACGATGCGCGAGGCCAACGACCGCGGCTTCGAGTGCCTGATCGTCGAGGACGGCACTGGCGCCACCGACGTGGGCAACCACCGCGCCGCGCTGAAGATGGTGACGATGCAGGGCGGCGTGTTCGGCGCCGTGGCGCCGTCGGCGGCCGTGCTCGACGCGCTGGCATGACTGCGCTGCGGCTCGACACCTACGCGCTGGGCAAGCGCTTCGGGGCCCTGCAGGCGCTCGACGACGTGTCGATTGCGGTGCAGCCCGGCACCGTGCACGCGCTGCTCGGCGAAAACGGCGCCGGCAAGAGCACGCTGGTCAAGTGCGTGGTCGGCTACCAGCGGCCCGACGCCGGCGCGGTGCTGATCGACGGCCGCGAGGTCGACGTCGGCTCGCCGGCCGCGGCGCGCGCGCTCGGCATCGGCATGGTCTACCAGCACTTCACCGTCGTGCCGGGCATGACCGTGGCCGAGAACCTGCTCATCGCCCGCGGCGCGCTGCCCGCGGTGATCGACTGGCGCCGCGCGCGCGCCGAGCTCACGGCGTTCATGGAGTCGGCGCCGTTCAGGCTCGACCTCGACGCGACGCCGAGGCAGCTGTCGGCGGGCGAGAAGCAGAAGCTCGAGATCCTCAAGCAGCTGTACCTGCGGCCGCGGCTGCTGATCCTCGACGAGCCGACCTCGGTGCTCACGCCGCAGGAGGCCGACGAGGTGCTGGGCGCGCTGCGCGAGCGCGCCCACGCGGGGCAGACGACCGTGGTGCTGATCACGCACAAGTTCCGCGAGGTGATGGCCTTCGCCGATGACGTGAGCGTGCTGCGGCGCGGCCGGCTGGTGGGCGCCAGCGCAGTGGCATCGACCAACCCGGCCGCGCTCGGGGCGCTGATGGTCGGAGAGGACACCCGCGCCCGCGACGAGGCGGCGTCGAGCCGGCGCCTGCGCCGGGCCGCCGCGACCCTGGGCGAGGTGCGGCTGAGCCTGCGCGGCCTGTCGGTGATGGGCGACCGCGGCGAGGTCGCCGTCGATGCCGTCGACCTCGACGTGCAGGCCGGCGAGATCGTGGGCATCGCCGGCGTGGCCGGCAACGGCCAGCGCGAGCTGATGGAAGCGCTGGCCGGGCAGCGCGGGCGAGCCGCGGGCAGCGTCACCGTGTCGGGGCATCCTTACCGTGCGACCAGGGCGCAGAACCGGGCGCTGCGCGTGCGCGGGCTGCCGGAGGAACCGCTGCGAAACGGCTGCGTGGCGCAGTTGTCCGTGGCGGACAACATCGGGCTGCGCAGCTTCGACGTTACACCCTTCGCCCGCGCCGGCTTCCGCGTGCCCGGTGCCCTGGAGAAGCGTGCCCGCGAGCTGATCGCGACGTTCCGCGTCAAGACCCAGGGCGAGGATGCGCCGATCGGTTCGCTGTCGGGCGGAAACGTGCAGCGAGCGGTGCTGGCGCGCGAGCTGTCGGAGCCGGCCGACGTGCTGCTGGTGTCCAACCCCGTGTTCGGCCTGGACTTCACCGCCGTGGCCGAGGTGCACGCGCGGCTGATCGCCGCCCGCGACCGCGGCACGGCGGTGCTGATGGTCAGCGAGGACCTCGACGAGCTGCTGCAGGTGGCCGACCGCATCGTCGTGATGAGCGGCGGCCGCCTGGTGCACGAATGCGTCGCCGCCGATGCCGACCGGCATGCGCTGGGCCGCTTCATGGGCGGGCACGGGTCGGCCGACGAGGCCGCCGGCCGCAGCGGCGCGAAGGCGGCCGGGCTGCGGGAGGCCGCATGACGCAGGCCACGCCCAGCCAGCCTGCGCCCGTGCTGACGGTGCGCGCGCGGCCGTTCGACTTCGCGCTTCAGCCCGGGCGCGCGGCGCTCGTGCTCATCGACATGCAGCGCGACTTCATCGAGCCCGGCGGCTTCGGCGCCGCGCTCGGCAACGACGTGCGGCTGCTCGAGGCCGCCATCGCGCCGGCCCGCGCGCTGCTCGACGCCTGGCGCGCCCGCGGCTGGCCTGTGGTGCACACGCGCGAGTCGCATGCCCCCGATCTCTCGGACTGCCCGCCGGCCAAGCGCGGGCGCGGCACGCCCGCGCTGCGCATCGGCGACCCCGGCCCGATGGGCCGGCTGCTGGTGCGCGGTGAGCCGGGCTGCGAGATCGTGCCGGCGCTGGCCCCGCAGCCCGGCGAGCTCGTCATCGACAAGCCGGGCAAGGGCGCCTTCCACGGCACGCCGCTGGCTGCCGAGCTGCAGCGCCTGGGGGCGGCGCAGCTGGTGTTCGCGGGGGTCACCACCGAGGTGTGCGTGCAGACGACGATGCGCGAGGCCAACGACCGCGGCTACGACGCGCTGCTGGTCGAGGAGGCCACGGCCAGCTACTTCCCCGGGTTCAAGGCCGCGACCATCGAGATGATCGTGGCGCAGGGCGGCATCGTGGGCTGGGCCGCGCCGCTGGCCGCCGTGCTGTCGGCCCTGCCGCCCTTGGAGCCTGACGCATGACCCGCCTCATCCTCAAGCGGCTGCTGGCCGCGCTGCCCAACCTGGTGGGCGTCGTCGTCGTGACCTTCCTGCTCACGCGGGCCATCCCGGGCGACCCGGCGGCCTACTTCGCCGGCGCCTCGGCCACGACCGAGGCGGTGGAACAGATCCGCCGCCAGCTCGGCCTGGACCGGCCGCTCGTCGAGCAGTTCTTCCGCTACGTGGCCGACCTCGCGCGCGGCGACCTCGGGCTGAGCCTGACCACCGGCCAGCCCGTGCTGCAGGAGCTGATGGCCCGGCTGCCGGCCTCGCTGGAGCTGGTGCTGCTGGCGCTGCTGCTGGCCTGCGCCGTGGCCATCCCGTTGGGCGTGGCCGCCGCCACGCGGCCCGGCAGCTGGATCGACCAGCTCGCGCGCCTGGTCACCACCGCGGGTGTGTCGCTGCCGACCTTCTTCACCGGCCTGCTGCTGGCCTACGTCTTCTACTTCCTGCTCGGCTGGGCGCCGTCGCCGCTGGGCCGGCTCGACCCGATGTTCTCGCCCCCGCCCACCGTGACCGGGCTGTACCTGGTGGACGCGGCGCTGGCCGGCGACCGCGCGCTGTGGTGGGCCGCGGCCAAGCAGCTGGTGCTGCCGGTGCTGACGATGGCCATCTTCGTGCTGGCGCCCATCGCCCGCATGACGCGGGCCTCGATGCTGGCGGTGCTGTCCAGCGACTTCGTGCGCACCGCGCGCGCCAGCGGCCTGAGCCGCGGCACGGTGCTGGTGCGCTACGCGCTGCGCAACGCGCTGCTGCCCGTGGTCACCACGCTGGGCATGGTGTTCGGCTTCATGATCGGCAGCTCGGTCGTCATCGAGAAGGTCTTCGGCTGGCCCGGCGTGGGCAGCTACGCCATCGACGCGCTCACCGCCAGCGACTACGCGCCGGTGCAGGGCTTCGTGCTCGCCATGGGCATCCTGTTCGTGCTGTTGAACCTGCTGATCGACGTGCTGTACGTCGTCATCGACCCCCGCGTGAAGATCGAGCACTGATGAGCGCCACCGCTTCCACCACCTGGGGCCACGCCCGCCACGTGCTGGCGGAAAACCCCGTCACGCTGCTGGCCGCCGGCCTGTTCGCGATGTTCGTGATGCTGGCCCTGTTCGGCCCGTGGATCGTGCCGCACGACCCGCTGGCCAGCAACGCCGCGATGGCACTGCAGCCGCCGGGCGCGGCGCACTGGTTCGGCACCGACGCGCTGGGCCGCGACATCTTCAGCCGCGTCATCGTGGCCACGCGGCTGGACCTGGGCATCGCCTTCAGCGCCGTGGCGCTGAGCTTCGTCATAGGCATGCCGCTGGGCCTGGCAGCGGGCTTCTTCGGCGGCTGGTGGGACCGCATCGTCACGCGGCTGTCCGATACCGTGATGGCCTTCCCGCTGTTCGTGCTGGCCATGGGCATCGTGGCCGCCCTGGGCAACACGGTGGGCAACATCGTGCTGGCCACGGCCGTCATCAACCTGCCGTTCTACATCCGCGTCGCGCGCGCCGAGGCCAACGTGCGCCGCAGCGCGGGCTGGGTGGAGGCGGCGCGTCTGGCCGGCAACGGACCGGGCCGCATCCTGGCGGTGCACCTGTTCCCGAACACGCTGCCGCCGGCCATGGTGCAGGTGAGCCTGAACATGGGCTGGGCCATCCTCAACGCCGCCGGCCTGAGCTTCATCGGCCTGGGCGTGCGCCCACCCGAGCCCGAGTGGGGCATCCTGGTGGCCGAGGGCGCGGCCTTC
>JBKDQY010000170.1:0-3097 GCA_046341655.1 Betaproteobacteria bacterium
CCAGGCCGGCCTCGAGCGCGGCCAGCGAGAGCTGCTCGCGGCCGGCCAGCGCCGCCGGCTCGGCCAGCACACCGGCCAGGTGCGCCCGCACGCGGCGCGCGGCCTGCACCGCCAGCGCGTCGCTCAGCGGGTTGGCGTGGCGGTTCCAGATCGCTTCGAGCGCGTGCGCGAAGCTGTCGAGCGCGGTGTCGCGCGTCAGCGCCGCGGGCGCGCTGAGCGTGAGTTCGGGGTCGACGAAGGCGCGGTCGGCAAAGCCCCAGGGCTCGTCGAAGCTGCGCTTCAGCGCGACGCGGCCATCGGTGTCCCAGACCGTGGCCCAGCGCGTGACCTCGCTGCCGGTGCCCGCCGTGGTGGGCACCAGCCAGAGTGGCGCCAGGCGCAAGGCCGGCCAGGGCGCCGTGCCGCGCAGCGCAGCCGCGATCGATTCGAAGTCGCCGCTCTCGGGCACCGAGCGCAGCAGCTTGGCGATGTCGAGCACGCTGCCGCCGCCCAGCGCCAGCAGCACGGCCTCGGGTTGCGCCGCGAGCAACGGCCACACGCGGGCCGAGAGCGTGCGTGCCAGCGCCAGCGTCGACAGGCCCTCGGGCACGGAAACCCAGGCCTGCAGGCGCGCGCCGAGGGCCTGCGTCCACGCAGCCTGCAGGCCCAGGGCCGCGGCCGGCTCGAAGGCCAGCACGAGCACCGGCCGGTCACCCAGTTCGGAAGCCAGCCCGCGCGTGCAGCCGCTGCCGAACTGCAACTGCACGGGCATCTGCCAGCCGAAGGACGCCCCTGACATCGTTCAGATGTAGCGCTGGCGCAGCAGCGCCGAGACCAGATCGATCAGCGACACGCTCACCACCAGGATCAGCAGCACGGCGCAGGTCTGCGCGTACTGGAAGCCGCGGATCACCTCGAACAGCACGACGCCGATGCCCCCGGCGCCCACCATGCCCACGACACTGGCGCTGCGCACGTTGCTTTCGAAGCGGTACAGCGTGAAGCTCAGCCACAGCGGCATCACCTGGGGCAGCACGCCGTAGACGATCTCCACCAGCTTGTGCGCGCCGGTGGCGCGGATGCCCTCCACCGGGCGCGGGTCGATGGCCTCCACGGCCTCGGAGAACAGCTTGGCCAGCGTGCCCGTGGTGTGCACCGCCAGCGCCAGCACGCCCGCGAACGGCCCCAGCCCCACCGCGACGATGAACAACATCGCGAACACCATCTCGTTGATGGCGCGGCAGGCGTCCATCAGCCGGCGCACCGGCTGGTGCAGCCACGGCGGCGCGATGTTGGCGCTGCTCAGCAGGCCCATCGGCACCGCCGCCAGCACCGCCAGCAGCGTGCCCCAGACCGCGATGTGCACCGTGATCAGCATCTCGCGGGCGTAGATGCGCCAGTCGCGGAAGTCGGGCGGGAAGAACTCGCTGGCGTAGGTGCCGATGTTGCCGCTGTCGCGCAGCAGGTCCAGCGGGCGGATCTCGGCGCCGCGCCAGGCCCATGCCAGCACGCCCAGCGCCAGCGCCCAGCCGGCGTAGTACAGCCAGCCGGGGCGCTCGGCCGCCGCGCGCTGCTCGATGCGCGCGAGCGAGGCCGCGCTGGGAGCGACGGCCGCGTTCACGGCCGGCTCAGCCGCGTGCGCGGCTGCATCCGCGGGTGCTTCACTTGCCCGACAGCGCCGCGAGCCGGCGGTCGATCTCGGCCAGCTGCTTCGTCTTTTCGTCGGCGGCCATCTTGTCGTCGTTCTGCACCCGGGCGCGGTCGCGGAACAGCTCGAGTTGGCGGATCGGGATCAGCTGGTCGTTGTTGCTGTCCCGGAAGCCGCCGTAGTTGTAGATGACGCCGAGGATGCGCTTCTCCTCCGGGTCGGTCTTGGCGTAGTTGAGGACGAAGTTCCGCAGCTTGGCCTTCACCGCGGGGTCGAGGTCCTTGCGCCACACGAAGGGGTCGCTCGGGATCAGCGGGCTGCGCCACAGCACCTTCAGCTGCGCGGCCAGCTCGGGACGGCTCGTCTGCAGCTTGCCGTAGTCCTCGGTGTTGTTGGTGGCCACGTCCACCTGCTTGGCCAGCACGGCCTGCAGGTTGGCGCCGTGGCTGGCGTTGCGGATGGTCTTGAAGGCGGTGCGGTGGTCGATGCCGTTGCGGGCGAAGATGTAGAACGTGGGCACCAGGAAGCCCGAGGTCGAGTTCGGGTCGCCGATGCTGAAGTTGATGTTCTTCGAGTTCTTCAGCACGTCGTCGAGGTTGTTGTAGGGGCTGTCCTTGTGCGCGATGAGCAGCGCGTGGTAGCCGAACGTGCCGTCGGCGTACATCACCTGGGCGAAGATCTCGCCCTGGGCGCGGTCGACCGCCTCCATCGCGGCCTTGTTGCCGTACCACGCCACCTGGATCTTGTTGAAGCGCATGGCCTCGATGACGCCGGCGTAGTCGGGCGCGTAGAAGCTCTTCACGGTCAAGCCGGTCTTCTTCTCCATGTCGCGGAAGAACGGCTCCCAGCGCTCGCGCTGGGTGCTGGCGCTGTCGGTGGCGATGACGCCGAAGCTGATCTCCTGGGCTTGCGCGACGGCCAGCGGCGCAATGCTCAGCGCGGCCAGCGCAGCGATGGCGCAGCGGCGGGTGGACTGGATCATGGTTCTTTCTCCTTCGGGGTGGATCAGGCGGCGGCCAGGGTCGGCAGCGGCAGCGGTTCGGACGGCGGGCCGTCGGTCTCGAGTTCCTCCACGGCGGTGCCGTAGAGCTCACGCAGAAAGGCCGGGGTGAGCTGCGCGGCCGGCCCGTCGAAGACCAGCGCGCCGTCGCGCAGCGCAACCACGCGCTCGCAGTAGCGCCGCGCCAGGCCCACGTGGTGCAGGCTCACCAGCAGCGTCATGCCCTGCTCGCGGTTGAGCTGCAGCAGCAGCTCCATCACGCGGCGGGTGGATTCGGGGTCGAGCGAGGCCACGGGTTCGTCGGCCAGAACGACGCGCGCGCCTTGGGCCAGGGTGCGTGCAATGGCCGCCCGCTGTTGCTGTCCGCCCGACAGTGTGGAAGCCCTTTGCATGGCGAGCTCAGCCATGCCCACCGAGTCGAGAGCGCGCATCGCCGTCAGGCGTTCGGCGTCCGTGAAGCGACCGAGCAG
>JBKDQY010000171.1:0-3708 GCA_046341655.1 Betaproteobacteria bacterium
CGGCCACGCCGCCCGTGAGCGAGCAGGTCACGCTGACGACCGACCGCGTCAAGGCCACCTTCGACACCATCGGCGGCAGCCTGGTGCGCCTGGAACTGCTGGCGCACCGCGACAACAACGACGCCACGCGCAACGTGCTGCTGTTCGAGCAGAGCCCCAAGCGGCTGTATCTGGCGCAGACCGGCCTCGTCACCAGCGCGGCGGGCGTGGCGCTGCCCAACCACTTCACGGCGATGAAGGCCGTGCCGGGCGAGCGCACGCTGGCCCCGGGTGCCAGCGAGATCGCCCTGCGCTTCGAGTCGCCCGTCGTCGACGGCGTGCAGCTGGCCAAGACCTACACCTTCAAGCGCGGCGAATACACCGTGGGCGTGCGCCACGAGGTCGTCAACCGCGGCACCGCGCCCATCAACCCGCAGCTGTACCTGCAGCTGGCGCGCGACGGCAACCCGCCCGAGGGCGAGAGCTCCTTCTACTTCACGTTCACCGGCCCGGCCGTCTACACCGAGGCCAAGAAGTTCCAGAAGATCGAGTTCAAGGCCATCGCCAAGGGCGACGCCAGCCACGAGCGCGCCGCCAACGCGGGCTGGATCGCGATGGTGCAGCACTACTTCGCGTCGGCCTGGCTGGTGAACGCGCCGGGCCCGCGCGAGTTCCGCACCGCCAAGGTGGCCGACAACCACTTCACCGTGGCCATGGTGCTGCCGCTGGGCGAGGTGGCCCCCGACAGCACCAAGGCGCACGACGCCGTGCTCTTTGCCGGCCCGCAGGAGGAGAACAAGCTCGCCGCGCTGGCGCCGGGCCTGGAGCTCGTCAAGGACTACGGCTGGTTCACCGTGCTGGCCAAGCCCCTGTTCTGGCTGCTCGACAAGCTGCACTCGATGATCGGCAATTGGGGCTGGGCCATCGTGGCGCTGGTGGTGCTGCTGAAGATCGCCTTCTACTGGCTCAACGCCAGCGCCTACCGCAGCATGGCCAAGATGAAGGCCGTGGCGCCCAAGGTGAACGAGCTGCGCGAGCGCTACAAGGACAAGCCCCAGCAGATGCAGCAGGAGATGATGCGCATCTACCGCGAGGAAAAGGTCAACCCGCTGGGCGGCTGCCTGCCCATCTTCGTGCAGATGCCGTTCTTCATCGCGCTGTACTGGGTGCTGCTGAGCAGTGTCGAGATGCGCCAGGCACCCTGGGTGTTGTGGATCACCGACCTGGCCCAGCCCGACCCCTGGTTCATCCTGCCCGTGCTGATGACGGCTTCGTCGCTGTTCCAGGTGTGGCTGAACCCGACGCCACCCGATGCCGTCCAGGCCAAGCTCATGTGGATCATGCCGCTTGCGTTCGGCTTCATGTTCTTCTTCTTCCCGGCCGGCCTGGTGCTGTACTGGCTGACGAACAACATCCTGTCGATCGCGCAGCAGTGGTACATCAACAAGCAGTTGGGCGTGGCGTGAACTGAGGCACGGCGCCGGCAGCGGCGTCCCCTGGGCTGGGGTTGATGCTGCACTGCGGGCAGCCGAGGATGACTCCATGCGGGTGACCCGGCCTTCGCGGGCCGGCTCGGGAGGCCCGACCCGGCATCACCGCCGGGTCGCTCCACCCGCGCCATCTTCCTGGCCGCGCCGACAATGAGCCTTCCATGCGCGCGGCCCCCCTGTCCCGGCCCCGGGACCCCATCGTCGCCATCGCCACCGCCCCCGGGCGGGGCGCGGTGGGCATCGTGCGCGCCTCGGGCGCCGACCTGGCCCCGCTGATCCGCGCCGTGTGCGGCCGCGACGCGCTGCCGCCGCGGCAGGCGGTGCTGCTGCCCCTGCGGGCGGCCGACGGCAGCGTGCTCGACCGCGGCCTGGCGCTGCACTTCCCGGCGCCGCACAGCTACACCGGCGAAGACGTGCTCGAGCTGCAGGCCCACGGCGGCCCCGTGCTGCTGCAGCTGCTGCTGGCGCGCTGCCTGCAGGCCCTGCCGGGGCTGCGCCTGGCGGCGCCGGGCGAGTTCACCGAGCGCGCCTTCCTCAACGACAAGCTCGACCTCGCGCAGGCCGAGGCCGTGGCCGACCTGATCGACGCCAGCACCGAGGCGGCGGCGCGCAGCGCCGCGCGCTCGCTGACCGGCGCGTTCAGCGACGAGATCGCCGCGCTGGCCGCGCAGACGGTGGAGCTGCGCACGCTGGTGGAGGCGACGCTGGACTTCCCCGAGGAGGAGATCGACTTCCTCGAGAAGGCCCGCGCCCGCGAGCGGCTGGACGGGCTGCACGCCGCCGTGGGCCGCTGCCTGGGGCGGGCGCGCCAGGGCGCGCTGCTGCGCGAGGGCCTGCGCGTGGTGCTGGCCGGCCAGCCCAACGTCGGCAAGAGCAGCCTGCTCAACGCGCTGGCGGGCGCCGAGCTGGCCATCGTCACGCCCATCCCCGGCACCACGCGCGACCGCGTGGCCGAGACCATCCAGGTCGACGGCGTGCCGCTGCACGTGACCGACACCGCCGGCCTGCGCCTGCCGCACGAGGTTGCCGACGAGGTGGAGTGCATCGGCATCGCGCGCAGCTGGGAGGCGATCGCAGGCGCCGACGTGGTGCTGTTCCTGCGCGACCTGTCGCGCCGCGGCGAGCCGGCCTACGACGCGGCCGATGCCGAGATCGTCGCGCTGCTGCCCGCCGCCACGCCGCGGCTGGAGCTGTGGAACAAGGCCGATGCCGCCACGGCCGCCGTGCCGCAAGGCGCGATGGCGCTGTCGGCGCGCACCGGCGCAGGCCTGGACGCGCTGCGCCGGGCCCTGCTGGCGCAGGCCGGCTGGCAGCCCGCGGCCGAAGGCCTGTTCATCGCGCGCCCGCGCCACGTGCACGCCCTGCGCGAGGCCCGCGCGCACCTCGAGGCCGCGCAGGCCCACGCCGCCGTGCGCGACGCCGCGCTCGACCTGCTGGCCGAGGAACTGCGCCTGGCCCACCGCGCGCTGATGGCCATCACGGGCGAATACGGCACCGAGGATCTGCTGGGCGCGATCTTCGGGCGGTTCTGCATCGGGAAGTGAGGGGCATCCCAGAGCCCTTTCCTTGAGAATGACCGTGCCCGGCGGAAGCTCGGCGGTGCCCAGCCGGCCGCCGGCGCCCGACCGACACTCACCCAGAGAGCGGACAACACGTGTTCGAACAGACCTTCAAGAACATCGACGACATCCTGCACAAGGATGCCGGCTGCACCAGCGAGCTGGACTACACCGAGCAGTCGTCCTGGCTGCTGTTCCTCAAGTACCTGGACGCGCTGGAAGCCGACCGCGCGGCCGAGGCCGAGCTGGAAGGGCGGGCCTACAGCTTCATCCTCGGGGAGCCCTTTCGCTGGGAGCGCTGGGCCGCGCCGAAGACCGTCGAGGGGCGGCTGGACCACAACACCGCGCTCACCGGCGACGACCTGCGCGACTTCGTCGACGGCAGGCTGTTCCCGTACCTGGCCGGCTTCAAGCAGCGCGCCAGCGGCCCGAACACCATCGAATACAAGATCGGCGAGGTGTTCGGCGAGATCAAGAACAAGATCCAGAGCGGCTACAACCTGCGCGACGTGATCGACCTGGTGGACCAGCTGCGCTTTCGCTCGCAGACCGAGAAGCACGAGCTCTCGCACCTGTACGAAGCCAAGATCAAGAACATGGGCAACGCCGGGCGCAACGGCGGCGAGTACTACACGCCGCGCCCGCTGATCCGCGCCATGATCCGCGTGCTGGACCCGAAG
>JBKDQY010000172.1:0-2899 GCA_046341655.1 Betaproteobacteria bacterium
TTCGACCCGGGGCGCTATGCTCGCGGCGAAGGCGCCGCCGCGCACCACTTTGCGCCGCAGGGTCCGGGCGAGGCGCTGACCAGCCACCGTTGCGGTGGCGTCGAGTACTCCACGCTGGTGCTGCTGCAGTTCTTCACGGAGTTGCTGCGCGCGCCCATGCTGAGCCTTCCCGCGCAGGACCTCGCGCAGGACATGAGCGGCATCCCGGCGCGCTGGCGCGGCGGGTTGCGCGTGCGCTTCGGCTGAGACCTGGCGGCCAACCGACAGGCCGCTCGGAATTGCTACGCGCCAGCCCGCCATAGCCGCTGGTTCAGCGCCACGGCATCGGCCTCGGCCAGCCAGCGCAACACCAGCGCGCGCCGCGGCGTCGGTGCCATCGTGTCCACGTTCAGCCGCGCCATGCCGGCGCGGCGCCCCAGCGGCGTGCGGTGCAGCGACGTGACCTGCGCGCGTGATTCCGGCAGCAGCACCCAGCGCTGCGTCCAGACGCCGCTGCGCCCGACCAGCACGCCGGCGCCGACCGCGAAGCGGGCCGTGGCCACCCAGCGGCGCGCGTGCCATACCGCCGCCAGCGGCATCGCGGCGGCCAGCACAAGGCCCGCCGCACGGGTGCCGGCGGACAGCACCGGTGCCAACGCGGCAGCCAGCGCCATCCCCAACGCCAGCGGCAGCACCCAGGCCAGCGTGCGCCTCGCCCGCCGGAACGTCGCGCCCGGATGCAGCGGCCGCCAGTCCAGCGCGTCTAGGTCCAGGCCGGGCAGGCACTCCAGCAGCAGCCGGCGCGCCTGCGCCGGCGTGGCGATCGGTGCCAGGTGGTCCAGTTGCGCCGGGGCCGCCACACCGGGCATCGGTGCCGTGGGAAGGTCGACGCGCAGGACGCAGCGGTTGAACAGACGGTGCAGCGGGTTGCGCTCCAGCACCAGGCGCTGGATGGCATCGGTGCGGCCGCTCACGTCGATGCGCGTGAGCAGGCCGCGCCGCACGCGCAGCCGCGTGCCGTCGCGCGTGAGCGTGAAGCCGTACTGCGTCAACAGGGCGTGCCCGAGCGAGAGCACGCGAACGAGGACCAGCGCAAACAGCAGCAGCGCGCCCAGCCACAGCGCCAGAGGCAGCAAGCCTGCGGCAGCCGCCTCGGACAGGCCGTCGTCGATGGCCGGGCCCAGGTCGCGCAGGCCCGGCAGCGCCCGCAACAGGTCGATGCTCTGCGACGCCGCTCCGGCGGCCATGAGCACGACCAAGAAGCCGCGGTTGGACAACAGCCCCAGGCGCAGCAGTTCGCTGGTGGGCAGCACCAGCAGCGGCTCGGCTACGGCAGCGTCGGCGCCAGCGGCCGCGTCAGCGGGCGGCACGCCGGTGTTGCCGGCGGTGGCACGGTGCAGGCGCAGCGCCCCGGCCAGCGCGACGGCTGCCGCTGGGGACAGAACCTGCAGCACCGCCTCGGGCTTGCCGCCGGTGCCGGACTCCAGGACGAGCTCGGTCACGCCGAGCAGCCGGTGCACCGGCCCGCGCCGCTCGCTCACCGACTGCACCCGCGAGAACGGCACATGGCGCAGCGCCCGCACCAGGATCCCGTCGCGCACCACTATCTCGTCGGCCCGGATCTCTTAACGTAAGCTGCGCGCGCGCAGCTGCCCCCATGCCAGGGCCAGCAGCGCCACGCCGACGGTCACGCCCAGCAGCAGCAGTTCCTCCTCGCGCTTCAGCACCACGAAGGCCAGCAGCGGCAGCGCCAGCTCCTTGAGCGCGGTGGAGGCCTTGAACAGCCACGACCAGCCGTGCAGTCGCAGCTGCGGCTCCTGCGTGGTGCCCTTCATTCGAAGCGCCTCATGGACCCGCCGGCCCCCGCGAGGGCGCGGCCTGCAGTTCGGCCAGCAGGCCGTCGCGCAGGCGCAGCGCATCCTGCGGTTCGAGCCCGTTCAGTCGCGTCTTGTGGTCGTGGAAGCCGGCCGTGTAGAGCTCCAGCGTCGCCAGCCCCAGCGCGCGCTCCAGCGGCCCGCGCTGCACGTCCAGGTGCTGCAGGCGCGCCATCGGGATCCAGGTCTCGCTCTGCCACCAGACGCCACGCCAGACCACGACCCCCTCGCCGGGGCGGTGCTGCCAGCGGTAGGCACGGAACGCGGCGTCGGCGTAGATCAGAAGCAGCAGCGTCACCGCTGCCCAGGCGCCAAGCCCCAAGGTGGCGACGGCGCCTGTCTGCAGCGCACCGGCCACCACCGCCCCGAGCGTGCCCGCCAACAGGCCGCACAGCAGCGCGACAACGCGCCACTTCGTCAGCAGCGCAGCGCTGGGGCGGCCGGCCGTCGCGTGATCAGGGTGCACTGGCGGATCATCGCATCTTGCCGGCGCGCGCTCATGGCGCGGGCCCTGCCCTCGCGGGCGCTGGCCTTGGGGGCGAGCAGGCCCGGCGAGGCTCCTCGAACGAAGGCTTCCTCGGTGGGCGAACGGGTGCCGCGACCTCGGCACAGCGCACGGTCCTGGCACGCCCTGGAACATCGCCGGAGCGGCCCCGTGCCCCTGCACATGGGGTCGCGCGAGCGTCCTCAAGCGCAGTTCCTGGCAATCTGGCCACGGTGCAAGCCAAGGCTCGAATGGCCGGGACGGCTGCCGCGCAGGGCGCTCCAGACCGACGACTCGCGCCAGGATCCGCTTCACTCGCGGTCGACAATGCCGTGACCCAACGCGCTCAGCCGCCTCACACTCCCGGCCCACGCACACCCTCCGGAGACCTCCGTGAGCCCGCCCGTTGCCACCGAAGCCAAGCTCGCCGCCCCGGTGCAGGGCAGCGTCGTCGCCGTGGAGGTCCAGGCCGGCCAGTCGGTCGCCGCCGGCGCCGTGCTGGTGCTGCTGGAGTCGATGAAGATGGAGTGGCCGCTGCAGGCCCCGTGGCCGGCGCTGGTAT
>JBKDQY010000173.1:0-6244 GCA_046341655.1 Betaproteobacteria bacterium
AGGTGGGCCCAGCCGTCCCAGTCGCCCTCGTGCATGCCGTCCTCGATGCTGACGATGGGGTACTTGTCGCACCAGGTGGCCAGGATGTCGGTCCACTCGGCGTGCGTGAGCGTCAGGCCCTCGCCCTCGAGGTGGTACTTGCCGTCCTTGTAGAACTCGCTGGCGGCGCAGTCCAGGCCCAGCGCGATCTGCGTCCCGGCGGTGTAGCCGGCCTTGTCGATGGCCTCCAGGATGAGCTGGATCGCCGCCTCGTGGCTGCTGACGCTGGGCGCGAAGCCGCCCTCGTCGCCCACGGCCGTGCTCATGCCCTTGGCGTCGATGATCTTCTTCAGCGCGTGGAACACCTCGGCGCCGTAGCGCAGCGCCTCGCGGAAGCTCGGCGCGCCCACGGGGATGATCATCAGCTCCTGCAGGTCGAGGTTGTTGTTGGCGTGCGCGCCGCCGTTGATGACGTTCATCATCGGCACCGGCAGGCTCATGCGGCCCATGCCGCCGAAGTAGCGGTACAGCGGCAGGCCCGACTCCTCGGCCGCCGCGCGCGCCACGGCCATGCTCACGGCCAGCGTGGCGTTGGCGCCCAGGCGGCCCTTGTTCTCGGTGCCGTCGAGGTCGATCAGCGTCTTGTCCAGGAAGGCCTGCTCGGACGCATCGAGGCCCATCACGGCCTCGCTGATCTCGGTGTTGATGTGCTCCACCGCCTTCAGCACGCCCTTGCCGAGGTAGCGGGTCTTGTCGCCGTCGCGCAGCTCGATGGCCTCGCGGCTGCCGGTGCTGGCGCCGCTGGGCACGGCGGCGCGGCCCATGGTGCCGCTTTCCAGCAGCACGTCGCACTCGACCGTGGGGTTGCCACGGCTGTCCAGGATCTCGCGGCCGACGATGTCGACGATGGCACTCATGGGTTCTTCTTTCTCGGGGAAATGGGAATGGCTCGGGCCGGGCGGCTACACGCCTTCGACGACGACCATGTTGAACATCGCCGTGGCGCCGTCGCGGGCGGCTCGGGCCTGCACGTAGGCCGGGCTGTCGTACATCGCCTTGGCGGACTCGAAGTCGGGGAAGCGCAGCACCGTCATGCGCGGAGGCTGCCAGTCGCCCTCGAGAACGTGCATCCGCCCGCCGCGCACCAGGTACTCGCCGCCGAAGGCCTTGACGGCCTCGGGCGCCAGCGCCATGTAGGCCTTGAAGCGCTCGGGGTCGGTGATCTGCGATTCGACGATCAGGTAGGCGGCGGGCATGGAGGGTTCCTTCAGCAGGAAAAGTCGTTCTCGAGCAGCGGCTGCTTCTTCACCACGTGGTCCAGCGCCACGAGCTGCTCCAGCAGCGCCTTCATGTGCCGCAGCGGCACGGCGTTGGGGCCGTCGGACAACGCCCGGGCGGGGTCGGGGTGCGTCTCCATGAACAGGCCCGCCACGCCCACCGCCACCGCGGCGCGCGACAGCACCGGCACGAACTCGCGCTGGCCGCCCGAACTGGTGCCCTGGCCGCCCGGCAGCTGCACGCTGTGCGTGGCGTCGAACACCACCGGGGCGCCGGTCTCGCGCATGATGGCCAGGCTGCGCATGTCGGAGACGAGGTTGTTGTAGCCGAAGCTCGCGCCGCGCTCGCAGGCCATGAACACGTCATCAGGCAGGCCCTTGTCGCGCGCGGCGGCGCGGGCCTTGTCGATGACGTTCTTCATGTCGTGCGGCGCGAGGAACTGGCCCTTCTTGATGTTGACGGGCCGGCCGCTCTGCGCCACGGCGCGGATGAAATCGGTCTGCCGGCACAGGAAGGCCGGGGTCTGCAGCACGTCGACCACCGCGGCCACGGCCTCGATCTGGCTTTCGTCGTGCACGTCGGTCAGCACCGGCACGGCCAATTCGCGCCGTACGGTGGCCAGGATCTCCAGGCCGCGCTCCATGCCCGGGCCGCGGAAGCTGGTGCCGCTGCTGCGGTTGGCCTTGTCGAAGCTGCTCTTGAAGATGAACGGGATGCCCAGCGACGCCGTGATCTCCTTCAGCGCCCCGGCCACGTCCATCTGCAGCTGCTCGCTCTCGACGACGCAGGGGCCGCTGATCAGGAAGAAGGGCCTGTCGAGGCCGACGTCGAATCCGCAGAGCTTCATGCGAGGGCCTGTTCCTGCGTCGCCGCGGTGTTGCCGCCGGGCCGGGCGTGGTGCTCCAGCGCGGCCTTCACGAAGCTGGTGAACAGCGGGTGCCCGCCCCAGGGCGTGCTCTTGAACTCGGGGTGGAACTGCACGCCCATGAACCAGGGGTGCCGATCGCGCGGCAGCTCGACGATCTCGGTGAGCTGCTCGGTCTGTGTCAGTGCGCTGATCACCAGGCCCGCCTGCTGCAGCCGCTCGAGGTAGTTCACGTTGGCCTCGTAGCGGTGGCGGTGCCGCTCGGTCACCACCGGGCCGTAGATATGGTGGGCCAGCGTGCCGGGCTTGACGTCGGAGCTCTGCGCACCCAGTCGCATGGTGCCGCCGAGGTCGGAGCTGGCCGTGCGCTTCTGGATGCTGCCGTCGCGGTCCTTCCACTCCTCGATGAGCGCGATCACCGGGTGCGGGCAGGCGGGCTCGAACTCGGTGCTGTTGGCACCGGCCAGCCCCGCCACGTGGCGCGCGTACTCGATCGTGGCCACCTGCATGCCCAGGCAGATGCCCAGGTAGGGGATGCGGTGCTCGCGGGCGTAGCGAGCCGCCACGATCTTGCCCTCGATGCCGCGCTTGCCGAAGCCGCCGGGCACGAGGATGGCGTCGAAGGCCTCCAGCTGCGACGCCGTCTCGGGCGTCAGCGTCTCGGCGTCGACGTACTCGATCTGCACGCGGGCGTGGTTGTGGATGCCGGCATGGCGCAGCGCCTCGTTCAGGCTCTTGTACGAGTCCGACAGGTCGGTGTACTTGCCGCACATGGCGATCCGGACCGCGTGCTCGGGGTGCTCGACCTCGTGCACCAGGCTGTCCCAGCGCCTCAGGTCGGCCGGTTTCGTGAGCTGCTGCAGCTTCATGCAGATCAGCTCGTCCAGGCCCTGCTCGTGCAGCACGCGCGGCACCTTGTAGATGGTGTCCACGTCGGGCATGGAGATCACGCCGTGCAGCGCGACGTTGGTGAACAGGCTGATCTTCTCGCGCTCGTCGTCGGGGATGGGGCGGTCGGCGCGGCACAGCAGCACGTCGGGCTGGATGCCGATCTCGCGCAGCTTCTGCACCGTGTGCTGCGTGGGCTTGGTCTTGAGCTCGCCGGCGGCGGCGATGTACGGCACGTAGGTCAGGTGCACGAAGGCGCTGTTGGCCGGGCCGAGCTTCAGGCTCATCTGGCGCACGGCCTCCAGGAAGGGCAGGCTCTCGATGTCGCCCACGGTGCCGCCGATCTCGACGATGGCCACGTCGACCGCCTGTGCCTCGGCGCCGCGGCGCACGAATTCCTGGATCTCGTTGGTCACGTGCGGGATCACCTGCACCGTCTTGCCGAGGTAGTCGCCGCGGCGTTCCTTCTCGAGCACGCTCTTGTAGATCTGGCCGGTGGTGAAGTTGTTGCTCTTCTTCATCCGCGTGGTGATGAAGCGCTCGTAGTGGCCGAGGTCGAGGTCGGTCTCGGCGCCGTCGTCGGTGACGAAGACCTCGCCGTGCTGGAACGGGCTCATCGTGCCCGGATCGACGTTGAGGTAGGGATCGAGCTTGATGAGGGTGACCTTGAGGCCCCGCGACTCGAGGATGGCGGCCAGCGACGCCGCCGCGATGCCCTTGCCGAGCGAGGACACCACACCGCCGGTGACGAACACGAACTTGGTCATGGTGGCGGCCCTGCACGGTGCTGCACGAGGGCCCTGGTGGTAAAGCGTGAGTATATCGAGCGGGGTTCGCCGGCCGGCCCGGGGCCCGCCTCAGCCAAGGGGGCGCCGGCCGCTGGAGTAGGATCCGACTGCTCGCACGCGGTGCCCGCAAGCCTCGTTCAAGGCCGGTGGGTTCAACGGGAAACCGGTGAGGCGCCTGGCAACACGCCAGGCACCGAATCCGGTGCTGCCCCCGCAACGGTGAGCGAGGAGCGTGCCGCACGGATGGCCACTGGTCCTGCACGGGGACTGGGAAGGCGCGGCCCCGCTTGTGGTGCAGCCGCCGGCAACGGCGGACGCTCCACCACTCGCAAGCCCGGATACCGGCCACGCGCGAGGGTCGCTGACGTTGCGGAGGGCAACGGCAGGTGCTCGGTGCTCCGCCGCCTCTTGGCCGGCGAGGGCCATTGGGTGCGTGCCTGCGTCTCCTGCCTCCACGGCAGCGTGGCTCATCCGTGGGCCGCACGGGGTGGTGCGGCCGGGAGACTGGCTGTGTTCCTTGCTTCCTTGTCATCGTGCGCGGGTCGTGCCCCGCGCCGGCCGTTCCTGTGGTCGCTGCTTTGCGCGGCCGCATCCGCGGCCGCTGCAGAGACTGTTGTCGTCACCGGCAGCCGCGAACCGCTGCCGCTGCAGCGCCTGGCGGCCGACGTCGCCGTCGTCGAGGGCGACGCGCTTCGCGACACGAGGGCCGACTCGCTGGCCGAATTGCTGCGCCGCGAGGCTGGTCTGCAGGTGTCGCGCAGCGGCGGGCCGGGCCAGAGTTCGGGGCTGTTCATCCGCGGCGCCGCCGCGCAGCAGACGGTGGTGCTGGTCGACGGCGTGCGCATCGGTTCGGCCACGCTGGGCAGCACGGCGATGGAGTCGCTGGGCCTGGCCGGCGTCGAACGCATCGAGGTCCTGCGCGGCCCTGGCTCCAGCCTGTTTGGTGCCGATGCCGTCGGCGGCGTGGTCAACGTCGTCATGGCCAGCGGCGATGGCGGTGGCGCTCTCGACGCCAGGGTGGCCGCCGGCGGCTTCGGCGCGCGCGAGGCCTCGGCCGGCTGGCGCGGCCGCGTGGGCCCGCTGAGCCTGGCCGTGGCGCTGGCGCGCGAGCACGACGACGGCGTCTCGGCCGTCGCCCCGGGCGACCGCTTCGGCAGCCACAACCCCGACCGCGACGGCCACGCGCGCGACAGCGCGCAGCTGCGCCTGGGCCTGGAGCCCGTGCCGGGCCAGCGACTGGGTCTGAGCTGGCTGCGCACGCGGATCGACGCGCAGTACGACGGCGCGGTCTACCGGCCGCCCAGCTTCGCGCCCGACCCTTCGCCGGACTTCCGCACGCAACTCGACACCGAGGTGCAGGCGCTCGACTGGCGGGGCCGCTTCGGCAGCAATCTCACGGCCAGCCTGCGTGCCACGCGCAGCGTCGACGACAGCCGCAGCGGCGCCGCCGGCGAAGACCGCTTCCGCACCGAGCGCCGCAGCGTGCAGGCGCAGCTGGGTTGGCGCCTGGGCGAGGCCCTGCGCACGGTGGTGGCCCTGGAGCAGCAGGACGCCGAGGCCCGCTCCAGCAGCTACGCCGCCCCGGTGGCGCGGCGCAACCGCGCGCTGGCGCTGGAGGCCACCGGCAGCGCCGGCGAGGCCGCCCGCGTGGCCTGGCAGGCCGACCTGCGCCGCGACGACGCCAGCGACTTCGGGGCCCAGACCACCGGCCGCCTCGGCGGCAGCGCGGCGCTGGGCGGCGGCTGGCGGCTGCGCGCGCTGGCCGGCAGCAGCTTCCGCGCGCCGAGCTTCAACGACCTGGTCTTCCCGGGCTACGGCGTGCCGGGCCTGAAGGCCGAGCGCGGCCGCAGCGCCGAGCTGGGCGCCGCCTGGAAGGGCGGCGATGCCGGGTTCGCCGTCACCGCCTGGCGCAACCGTGTCGACGACCTCGTGGCCTACGAGCCCGACGCCACGCGCTGCCCGCCCGGCCCGGCCTACGCCTTCGGCTGCGCCGCCAACGTCGCGCGGGCGCGGCTGTCGGGCACCACGGTGTCGGCCTCGCAGGCGCTGGGGCCGGTGCAGTGGCGCGCCCAGTTCGACGCGCTGCGCGCGCGCGACGGCCTCACGGGCGCGAAGCTGCCGCGCCGCGCCGACCGCCAAGCCACGCTGGCGGCCGATTGGCGCCTGGGCGCGTGGACGCTGGGCGCCAGCGTGCTGCACCTGGGCGAGCGGCCCGACGGCGGCGCCACGCTGGCGGCCGAGACGACGCGGGACCTGTCGGCCAGTTGGCGGCTGGCGCCGGGCTGGCAGCTCACGGCCCGGCTCGACAACGCCACCGACGAAGCCCGCGTGCCGGCGCGCGACTACCAGGGCCTGGGCCGCCAGGCCTGGCTGATGCTGCGCTACGGGGGCGTCGAGCCGTGAGACCGGGGCAGCGCCGCGGCCTTCGCTGCACGATGGCCACGCG
>JBKDQY010000174.1:0-7348 GCA_046341655.1 Betaproteobacteria bacterium
TTCAGCTTCCTGAGCGGCGCCTCGCACCCCGAGGAACTGGTCGCGCGGGCGCAGGCCCTGGGCTACGGCGCGCTGGCCCTCACCGACGAGTGCTCGCTGGCCGGCGTCGTGCGCGCGCACGCCGAGGCCGAGCGCCTGAAGCAGCGCCTGATCGTGGCCTGCGAGATGCAGCAGTCGTGGCCGGCGCCGGCGCAGCCGCCCGCGCCAGCCGCACCGGCAGAGAGCACCCCCGCCCCCAACCCCCTGGCCATCGACGCCGCCCAGGCCCCCGTACAGGCCGTGGTCGCCGCCGCCGCGCGCCAGGTGGCGGCCGACCGCGTGCGCGCCGCCGCGGCTGCGCCGCCGCCGCCCGAGCCGCCGCCGCTGGCCGAGGCCACCGCCGCGCAGCGCCAGGCCGAGCCGCGCCTGGTGCTGCTGGCGCAGTCGCGCCGTGGCTACGGCAACCTGGTGCAGTGGATCACGCTGGCCCGCCGCCGCGCGCCCAAGGGCCAGTACCTCGCGCACCGTGCCGACGTCGAGGGCCGCGTTGCCAAGGTGCCCATGCTCGCCGGCCTGCCGGGCTGCTTCGCCCTGCTCGTGCCCGCCCCGGGCCAGCCCTTCGAGACGCTGTTCGAGCACGCGCTGTGGCTGCGCACCTGGTTCGGCGCCGATCGCTGCGCCATCGCCGTGCAGCGCCGCCACCGCGCCGCCGAGGCCGTGGCGGTGCAGCTGCTGCAGCGCGTGGCCGCCGCCACCGGCCTGCCGCTGGTGGCCACCGGCGGCGTGTGCCTGCACCGCCGCTCGCGCCAGGCGCTGCTCGACGTGCTCACCGCTACGCGCCTGGGCACCACGGTGGCCGGCGCCGGCCTGGCGCTGCAGGCCAACGCCGAATCGCACCTGCGCTCGCGGCTGCGCCTGGCGCAGCTGTTCCGGCCCGAATGGCTCGAGACCTCGGTCGCCATCGCCGGCACCTGCGCCTTCAGCCTGGCCGAGCTGAAGTACGAATACCCGCGCGAGATCACGCCCGCCGGCCACACGCCCGCGAGCTGGCTGCGCCAGCTCACGGAAGACGGCGCGAGGAGCCGCTTCCCCGGCGGCGAGCCGCCCGCCGTGCGCGCCATGATCGAGCACGAGCTCGCGCTCATCGGCCGGCTGCGCTACGAGCCCTACTTCCTGACGGTGGCCGACATCGTGCGCTGGGCGCGCAGCCAGGGCATCCTGTGCCAGGGCCGCGGCAGCGCCGCCAACTCGGCCGTGTGCTACTGCCTGGGCGTCACGGCCGTCGACCCCGCCCGCACCACGCTGCTGTTCGAGCGCTTCATCAGCGAGGAGCGCAACGAGCCGCCCGACATCGACATCGACTTCGAGCACCAGCGCCGCGAGGAGGTCATCCAGTACATCTACCGCAAGTACGGCCGCCACCGCGCCGCGCTCACGGCCGTCGTCATCAGCTACCGGCCGCGCAGCGCGCTGCGCGACGTGGGCCGCGCCCTGGGCATCGACCTCGCGCGCATCGAGGCACTGTCGAAATCCCAGCACTGGTTCGACGGCCGCCACGTCAACCCCGAGCGCCTGCGCGAGAACGGCTTCGACCCCGACAGCCCGCTGGTGCGCCAGTGGATGGGCCTGACGCACGAGTTGATCGGCTTCCCGCGCCACCTGAGCCAGCACCCCGGCGGCTTCGTCATCGCGCGCGACGACCTCGCCGAGCTCGTGCCGGTGGAGAACGCCACCATGGAGGGCCGCAGCGTCATCCAGTGGGACAAGGACGACCTCGACACGCTGGGCCTGCTCAAGGTCGACATCCTCGCCCTGGGCATGCTCAGCGCCATCCGCCGCGCGCTCGCGATGGTGGGCGCCAAGCGGGGCATGCCGATGGAACTGCACCAGGTGCCGGCCGAGTGCCCGCAGGTCTACGCCATGCTCTCGCGCGGCGACAGCGTCGGCACCTTCCAGGTCGAGAGCCGTGCCCAGATGAGCATGCTGCCGCGGCTGCGGCCGCAGCGCTTCTACGACCTCGTCATCGAGGTCGCCATCGTGCGGCCCGGCCCCATCCAGGGCGGCATGGTCCACCCCTACCTGCGGCGCCGCAACGGCGAGGAGCCGGTCGACTACCCCAGCGACGAGGTCCGCCAGGCGCTCGAGCGCACCCTGGGCGTGCCCATCTTCCAGGAGCAGGTGATGCAGCTGGCCATCCTGGCGGCCGACTTCACCCCCGGCGAGGCCGACCAGCTGCGCCGCGCCATGGCTGCCTGGAAGCGCCGGGGCGGCCTCGGTCCCTTCCACGAGCGGCTGGTGGGCCGCATGATCGAGAAGGGCTACTCGCGCGAGTACGCCGAGCGCATCTTCAAGCAGATCGAGGGCTTCGGCGAATACGGCTTCCCCGAGAGCCACGCCGCGAGCTTCGCGCTGCTGGTGTACGCCAGCGCCTGGCTGAAGTGCCACCACCCCGACGCCTTCCTGGCGGCGCTGCTGAATTCGCAGCCGCTGGGCTTCTACGCCCCCGCGCAGCTGGTGCGCGACGCCCGCGAGCACGGCGTGGCGGTGCGGCCGGTGTGCGTGGTGGGCAGCCGCTGGGAGACCGCGCTCGAGGACGCTGCGGCCGGCGACGCCGCCACGGCGCCGCGCCCGGTGCGCCTGGGCTTCAGCCGCGTCGCCGGCTTCACCGAGGCCGCCGCGGCGCGCCTGGTGGCCGCGCGCGCCGCGGCGCCGTTCGCCGATGCCGAGGACCTGGCGCGCCGCGCCGGCCTGGACGCCCACCACCTGCGCCTGCTGGCCGAGGCCGACGCGCTGGCGGCGCTGGCGGGCCACCGCCACGCCGCCACCTGGGCCGTGGCCGGCGTGGACACGCGCGCCACGCCCATGCTGGCGCGCACGCGCACCGCCGAGCCCGCGCCCGTGCTGGCCGCGCCCGGCGCGGCCGAGACGGTGCTGGCCGACTACCGCGCCACCGGCCTGAGCCTGACGCAGCACCCGGTGGCGCTGCTGCGGCCGCAGCTGGCGGCCTTCAAGGTGCTGCCGGCCTCGGTGCTGAAGCACTTCCCCGACGGCCGGCTGGCGCGCGCCAGCGGGCTGGTCACGCACCGCCAGCGCCCCGGCACGGCCAAGGGCGTGGTCTTCGTGACGCTGGAAGACGAGACCGGCTCCGTCAACGTCATCGTCTGGCCGCGCGAGGTGGAACTGCAGCGCCGGCCGCTGCTGGCGGCCACGCTGCTCACGGTGTACGGCGTCTGGCAGTGCCAGGGCGAGGTGAGGCACCTCGTGGCGCGCAGGCTCGTCGACCACTCGGCGCTGCTGCAGGGCCTGGCCACCCGCAGCCGCGACTTCCGCTGAGCGCGCGGCGGCGGCGCGTGCTCAGGGCTGCTGGCGGCGCTCCTCGCCCCGCTGCACGGGGATCTTCTTGCGATCCTCGGGATCGGCCGCCGGGCGGGCAGGGGCTGGCGCCGCGGCCGGGGCTGCGGCCGGGGCCGGGGCCGGAGCCGGGGGCGCAGGGCGCGCAGCCTCGCGCTGCCGCTCGAACAGGCGTTCCAGGGCCGCCTGGCGGTCCTGCCGCGCCGGGGGGGGCGTTGCGGCCGGCGCGGCGGAAGGTGCCACGGGCGGTGCCGCAACCGGTGCCGCAACCGGTGCCGGTGTTGCCGCCGCGGGCGGCACCGGGCGGAAGGCGGGGCGGTCATCCCGGCGGTCGTCCCGACGATCGGCACCGGGCGCGACCGGCCCGGGCTGACGGTGCAGGTCCTGGCGGTCGTCGTGCCGCTCCTCGCGCCGTTCGTCGCGCCGCTCATCGCGTCGTTCATCGCGTCGGTCCACGCGCCGCTCCGGCAGTCTCGGCCCCTGCACCGGCTCGACCGGGTGGCGCCACACGGTGTCGGGCACCACCGGCCGCGGCGGCCGCGGGCCCCAGCCCGGGTGCCAGGGATCCACGCGCTCGACGTGGCGATCGCTGTGGCGGTACCAGGGCCGGTAGGGCACCCGCGGCGGCAGCGGCGCCCAGCCCACGCCGGGCCCGCCGATCTGCACCGACACGCTCAGCGAGGGCGTCCCTGACCACACCACCAGCGCGGGCGAGAACACCGGCCGCCGCACGTAGGCGCCCGGCCACCAGACCCAGCGGCCGTGCCACAGCACCCAGCGGCCGTAGTGGAAGGGCGCGAAGCCCCAGGGCGCGCGGTCCACCCAGGTCCAGCCCCAGGGCCGCAGCCACACCCAGCGGCCGTCGCGGTAGGGCGCCCAGCCCGGGGCCACGCGGGCGGGCAGCCACACCCAGCCGTGCTCGGGGTGGCGGTCCCACTGGCCGTGCTGCGCCAGTTCCTCGGCGCCGGTCATCTCGCGCGGCAGCCGTTCCTCCGCGCCCGGGCCCTGCGCCCAGGCCTCGTCGAGCCGGGCGTCGCGGCGGTCCTCGCGCGCCACCCAGTCCGCGAACTCGTCGGGCTCCGTGCCCGCTGCCTCGTGGCGCAGCCGCGCGCCGTCGCGCCACAGCAGCAGCCGCTCGCCGGCCTCCACCGCAGGGCCGCCGTCCACGCGCAACTGCCCGCGCCAGGCCTGCACCAGCGTGCGGTCGCGCTCGCCGTCGAGTCGCCGGTCGACGCGGTACAGCCCCGCGCGCGCCGGCGCCAGCCGGGCCTCGCCGGTGACGAGTTCGATCTCCCCGGCCAGCTCCGCCGCGGCCACGCGCAACGCCACGCTGCCGCGGTGCACGCGCAGCAGCAGGCGCTCGTCGTCCAGCCGCGACAGCTCGATCTCGCTGCGCTCGCCCAGCCGCAGCACGGTGGAGCCGATGCGCGCCTCGGCGCGGCCGCGCGGCCCGGTGGCCAGGCGGTCACCCTCGGTCAGCGGACGGTTGCGGTCGCTCTCGGCGTCGGCGGCTCGCCAGTCGCGCTGCTCGGCGTCGAACAGCGAGACCGGGCCGTCGATCAGCGCCAGCCGGCCGACGCGGCCCGGCGGGTCGGCGTCGGCGGCGTGCGCGCCGGCGACGGCCCAGGTGAGGATGCCCAGCAGCAGGCGCCGCAGCGCGGCGAACAGGGTCGGCGTGTCCATGGCCGCTCAACGCACGGCCGGCGCCCGCCGCCGACACCCGACTGGGTGGTGCCTCTGTAAAGACGCGTTGCCGGGCGCACCGGCCGCTCACGCGCCCACGCCCTCACTCGTCGTCGTCGGCGCCCGCCAGCTCGGGGAACAGCACCTCGGTGAAGCCCAGCCGCGTCAGGTCGGTCATGCGCGTGGGGTACAGGCGGCCGACGAGGTGGTCGCACTCGTGCTGCACCACCACGGCGTGGAAGCCGTCGGCCTCGCGCTCGATGGGGCGGCCGTGCACGTCCTGCCCGGCGTAGCGGATGCGTGCGTGCCGCGGCACCAGGCCGCGCAGGCCCGGCACCGACAGGCAGCCTTCCCAGCCCTCGACCCTCTCGTCCGACAGCGGCGTGATCACCGGATTGAGCAGCACCGTCTCGGGCACGGCCTCGCGCCCCGGGTAGCGCTTGTTCTGCGTGAAGCCGAAGATCACCAGCTGCAGGTCCACGCCGATCTGCGGCGCCGCCAGGCCGGCGCCGTTGGCGGCGCGCATGGTGTCGAAGAGGTCGGCCACCAGCGCGTGCAACTCGGGCGTGTCGAAGGCCGTCACCGGCTGCGCCACGCGCAGCAGGCGCGGGTCGCCCATCTTCAGGATCTCGCGGATGGCCATGTCTGCGGCGACTCCAGGCGGTGTCGGCCGGGCCCGGGCGGCACCGGCACGGCCCCGATTGCAGCACGCCGCGGGCCGTCCGTCGCGGCCGGTGGCGTTTCAACCGGGGGCCGGGGCCGTCCGTCGCGTGGGTGATGCGGCGTGCCGCGCGGGCGGCCAGACTGCGGGTCACGACCTTCCGGCCCTGCCCATGAAGAAGCTCCGCCCCTTCGGCACCCTGCTGCTGTCGACGCTGCTCGTGGCCACCCTCGCGCTCATCGTGATCGCCGGCACCGCGCCGGCCGTGGCCGGCGAGCCGCCGGTGCGTGCCGACCCGCCGTCGCCGCTCAGCCCGCCGGCGCCGCGCTGAGCGGCGCGGGGGTGCCCGGCGCCCCGAGCGCCCCCAGCGCCGCCCGCACCGCCTGCACGCGCTCGGCCACGCTGCCGCGCACCGCCAGCGGCGCCACGCCCTGCGCGGCCAGCCGCTGCAGCGTCCAGGCGTGCTGCGCGCGGCGGAAGGCATCGTCGCGCCGGCAGCCGTCCTGCACGAAGTCGAAGTCGGGCTCGCACAGCACGGTCAGGTGGTAGGGCCGCGCGGCCATCGCGTGCAGCTCGGACGGGGCCTGGCCGTGGTCGTGCAGCGCGTACTGCAGGGTGGTCAGCGGGGTCGTGTCGCAGACGATCCAGCCGCGGCCCGCGGCGGCGGCGCGCGCGGCGTGCGCGTCCTCCCAGGCGACCTGCGTGCGCGCCACGGCCACCAGCTCGGCCAGCGAGAGCGTCTCGCGCAGCTCCTCCCAGCGCTGGCGGCCGTACTCGGGCACCCAGCCCGTGCCCAGCGCTTCGGCCAGCGCGCGCGCCAGCGTGGTCTTGCCGCTGCTCTCGCCGCCCAGCAGGGCCAGCCGCCGGACCGCGGCCTCAGCCACCGGCGGGCTCCAGCAGCGCCCGCAGGCCGGCCTCGTCGATCACCGGCACGCCCAGTTCCTGCGCCTTGGCCAGCTTGCTGCCCGCCTCCGCGCCGGCCACCACGTAGCTCGTCTTCTTCGAGACCGAGCCGCTGACCTTGCCGCCCGCGGCCTCGATCAGCGTCTGCGCCTGGTCGCGGCCCAGCGTCGGCAGCGTGCCCGTCAGCACCAGCGTCAGCCCCGCCAGCGGCTTCGGGCCCAGCGCCTGCGCGCCCGCCTCGGGCCAGGCGATGCCGGCCGCGCGCAGCCGCTCGACGATCTCGCGGTGGTGCGGTTGCGCGAAGAACTGGCGCACGCTGTCGGCCACGATGGGCCCGACGTCGTTGACCTCCAGCAGCTGCTCGCGCGGGGCGTCCATCAGCGCGTCCAGCGTGCCGAAGTGGCGCGCCAGGTCCTTGGCCGTGCTCTCGCCCACGTGGCGGATGCCCAGCGCATACAGGAAGCGCGCCAGCGTCGTGTGCTTGCTCCTCTCGAGCGCCGCCACCAGGTTGGCCGCGCTCTTGTCGGCCATGCGATCCAGCGCGCTGAGCTTGGCCAGGCCCAGCGTGTACAGCTCGGGCAGCGTGCGCACCAGGCCGCCGTCGACGAGCTGGTCCACGAGCTTGTCGCCCAGGCCCTCGATGTCCATCGCGCGGCGGCCGGCGAAGTGCAGCAGCGCCTGCTTGCGCTGCGCGGCGCAGAACAGGCCGCCGGTGCAGCGGTGCTCCAGCGAGCCCTTCTCGCGCCGCACCGGGCTGCCGCACACGGGGCA
>JBKDQY010000175.1:0-16497 GCA_046341655.1 Betaproteobacteria bacterium
CATGGCCATCGACAAAGCCCTCTACACCGGTCGCGCCACCAGCACCGGCGGCCGCACCGGCAGCACCGAATCCGACGATGGCGCGTTCAAGGCCACGCTGACCACGCCGCGCGAGCTCGGTGGCGCCGGCGGTGCCGGCACGAACCCCGAGCAGTTGTTCGCCGCCGGCTACAGCGCCTGCTTCATCGGGGCGCTGAAGGCCGTGGCCGCGCGCAGCAAGACGGCCCTGCCCGCCGAACCCACCATCGCCGCTGCGGTGTCGATCGGCCCGATGACGGGCAAGGCCGGCGCCTTCGCCGTGGACGTCGCCATGACGATCTCGGTGCCGGGCATGGACCGCGCCGCCCTCGAGCCGCTGGTGGCCGCGGCGCACGAGGTGTGCCCCTACAGCAACGCCACCCGCGGCAACATCAACGTCGCGCTGACGGTGGCCTAGCCAGCCCTCAGCAGTTCAAGGAGCAGGCGCACGCGCGCCTGGGCCGGCGTGGCGTCGCCGGCCGAAGGCAAGGCATCGGCCGCGCGGCCCCCGCCCTCGACCACCCCGCCGGCCACGCAGCGCGACGCGCGCCAAACGCGCACGCCCCGCGCCTGCGCGGCCTCTGCCGCCGCCAGCAGCGCGTGGTGCACGCTGCCGTTGCCCGTGCCGGCAATGACGATGCCGCGTGCGCCAGCGGAAACCAGCGCCTCGAGCGCTGCGACGCGCACGCCGGCGTGGCTGGTGACGATGTCCACCACCGGCCAGTCGGCCTCCGGCACGGCCAAGGCCGCGGCGGCCTCACCGCCCACAACGGGCCAGGCGCGCAGCACGCGAAGCCGGCCGTCCTGCCACAGCGCCAGCGGCCCGGCGTCGCCCGCCGTGAAGGCCTCGAGCCGATAGCCGTGCACCTTGCGCGCCTCGGTGCCGGCGTACACCGCGCCGCCGAAGGCCAGCAGCACGCCCCGCACGCCCGGCGTGGCGGCCAGCGTCACGGCATCGAGCAGGTTCTGCGGGCCGTCGGGCGAGGGCGCGGTGGCCGGGCGCATCGCCGCGGTCATGACGACGGGCTTGGCCGCCGCCACGGTGTGGTGCAGGAAGACGGCGGTCTCCTCCAGCGTGTCGGTGCCGTGCGTGACGACGACTCCGGCCACCTCGGGCCGTGCCAGGTGGGCGGCGACGGCGCGCGCCAGGGCCCGCCAGGTGGCGTGGTCCATGTCGCTGCTGTCCAACTGGGCCAGCGAGTGCGCCTCGACGGCGCGGCCGGCCAGCGCCGGCACGGCGTCCACCAGGGCCTGCGCGGCCAGCGCGCCGGCCTTGTAGCCCAGGTGGGCGCCGGGGCGCGAGGCGGCGCCGGCGATGGTGCCGCCGGTGCCGATGACCACGACGAGCGATTCCGGACTTGGCATATTCGTCTTTCTGGATGAAACTACAGCCCTGGATGGATTGACAGCCTGCGCAACGCCGCGGGCACCGCCATGCAAGACAGCCCGAAGCTCACCCCCCGCCAGCAGCAGATCCTCGACCTCGTGCAGAGCGCCATCGAGCGCACAGGCGCCCCGCCCACGCGGGCCGAGATCGCCGCCGAACTCGGCTTCAAGTCGGCCAACGCCGCCGAAGAACACCTGCAGGCCCTGGCGCGCAAGGGCGTCATCGAACTCGTGGGCGGCACCTCGCGCGGCATCCGGCTGAAGTCTGACACGCTGCGCGCGCTCGCCCAGGCCCGGCTCGACGGCATCGGCAAGCAGTACATGCTGCCGCTGCCGGCCATCGCGCAGCTCACGCTGCCGCTGGTGGGCCGCGTGGCCGCCGGCAGCCCCATCCTGGCGCAGGAGCACGTGGACACCAGCTTCCTGATGGAGGCCTCGATGTGGGCGCGCCGTCCCGACTATCTGCTCAAGGTGCGCGGCATGAGCATGCGCGACGCCGGCATCCTCGACGGCGACCTGCTCGCCGTGCAGAAGGCGAAAGATGCCAAGAACGGCCAGATCGTCGTGGCGCGCCTGGGCGACGAGGTCACCGTCAAGCGCCTGCGCCGCACCAGCAAGGGCATCGAGCTGATCCCCGAGAACCCGGACTTCGAGACCATCCACGTGCCGCCCGACACGGCCGACTTCGAACTCGAGGGCATCGCGGTGGGGCTCATCCGTAACACCATGCTGATGTGAGCGCCATGATTGCCGCCTTGCAAGCCCAGCGCACCGCCCCCCGGCCCCTGGCGCAGCCGGGCCCGGCCGCCCGCCCGCCCAAGGCCCCGCCGCCACGCAAGGCGACCACCGCCGCCGAGTGCGAGCGGCTGGAGCAGCTGCCCAACATCGGGCCGTCCATCGCGGCGGACCTGCGCCTCATCGGCATCACACACCCCGCGCAGCTGGCCGAGGCCGACGCGCTGGCGCTGTACCGTGCGCTCGCCCATGCCACGGGCCGGCGCCAGGATCCCTGCGTGCTCGACACCTTCATGGCCGCCTGCGCCTTCATGCGGGGCGGGCCGGCCCAGCCGTGGTGGGCCTTCACGGCCGAGCGCAAGCAGCGCTACTGCGGGCTGTAGCGGCGCGCGGGGCGGCACCGCGCGTCAGCGTGCGGGCTGCACCACCAGAACGGCCGCCGGGTCACCCTGCGGCCACAGCGGCAGCAACTCGCCGCGCGTCCAGGGGCCCGCCTGGTCGCGGTAGCGCGGCGAGAACACGATGCCGCTCTGCCCGGTGGAGTGCACCACGCCCGACCGGTTGCGGTCGGCCAGGTCGTACACCGCGCGCAGGCTCGCGGAATGGTCCACGTGGTAAAGGTCGCCGGTCAGCTTGTCGGGCCGCAGCACCACCCGCATGGCCTTGACGGTGTGCGTGTCGCCGCCCACGGGCGCGCGCAGCTCGAACAGCCGGTGCAGCACCGGCACCCGGCTGAAGGGGCGGTGTTCCGAGCGTGCCGCGTGGGCCTGGTCCCAGCGCCAGGCCGCGACGTCGTTGCCGTGGCGCGCGGCCAGTTCGTCGAGTGCGCGCGTCAGCGCCAGGCCGGCCTGCTGCGCACAGGTCTCGGCCGCCGGCGTGCCGCGGTCGTCGCACCAGCTGGCGTCGTCGCGCCCCAGCACGCCTTCGAGCGCGTCCTGGAAGGTGCGGCCGGCCAGGCCCTTGTCCCACAGGGCCTCGCCAACGTCGTCGGCGAAGATGGCGCGCGCCAGCTGGCGTTGCCATGCCCAGGCGATCAGCGGCGCAGGGCGGTCGGCGGCCATGTCGGCCTCGAAGCCTTCGAGCTGAGCCTTGGCCGCTGCGGCCAGCGGGTGGGCCGAGTCGGCGCGCTTCAGCCACGGCAGCAGCCTGGCCATGGCCAGCGAGCGCTGGTCCATCTGCAGCGCCGCGAGATCCTGCAGCGAGTGCCTGGGACGCGATTCCAGCACCTGCTCGATGCGCTGCTGGCGATAGGGCAAGGCCCACTCGTGCGTGAGGTGGTGCGGATAGCCCGGTTCGGTGATGCGCTGGTTGGCGGTCGCGATCCAGCCGACGGCGGGGTCGCGGCGGCGCGGGGTCTCGCCAGCGGGGATGAACCCCGCCCAGTCGTAGCGCGCGTCCCAGCCCGGCGCAGGCACGCGCCCGCCGAGGTCGTTGTCGGGGCCGCGAACCGGCACCCGGCCGGGTGAGATCACGCCGATGCGGCCGGCGCGGTCGGCCACCACCATGTTCTGCATCGGTGCCACCAGCCCCCGCGTGGCGGCGAAGAACTCGTCGACGCTGCGCGCCCGCTGCACGGCCAGGCCCACCTCCACGGGGTCGCTGTCGGGATCCAGCGCCGTCCAGCGCAGGGCCAGCAGGTAGCCCGGGCGGCCCGCGGCGCCGCCCGCGCCCGCCTGGCCCAGCACGTCGCCCATGCCGCCCGCGTCGCTGACGACGGGGCCGTGGCGCGATCGCCGCACGGTGATGGGCACCTCGGCGCCGCCCTTGACGCCGATGCGGTCCTGGGCCACCTCCAGCGGCGCGAAGCCGCCGGGCGTGCGCACGCGGTTCGGGTCGGCCGGGTCGGTCTGCTCCAAGTAGAGGTCCTGCACGTCCGGGCCGGTGTTGGTGAAGCCCCAGGCGATGTCCGCGTTCTGCCCCAGCACCACGAAGGGCAGCCCCGGCATCGTGGCGCCGGCCACGTCCAGCCCCGGCGCCTTCAGCCGCGCGAAGTACCACAGCGCCGGCGCACTGAGCTTGAGGTGGGGGTCGTTGGCCAGCAGCGGCGCGCTGGTGGTCGTGCGCGAACCCGCCAGCACCCAGTTGTTGCTGCCCACGCCCTCCACGCCCGACGGCGGCGCGGCCTCGAAGCCGCGCGTGAGCGCGGCCACGCGCTCGGGACCGAGGCCGAGCGAGCGGTACAGCGCGGCGTAGTCGGCCGTGGCCGGCACGGCGTCGCCGGGGTACGGGGGCAACAGCTGCTCGATGCGATCCACCGGCAGCTTCAGCGCCAGGCGCAGGCGCAGCAGTTCGGTGTTCCAGTTCCCGCCCAGGTCCCAGGCCATCATGATGGCCCAGGCGAAGGTGTCGGCCGGCTCCCAGCGGCCCGGCTGCAGCCCCAGCAGCAGGAACTCCGGCGCGCGCGCCTGCCCGCCACGGGCCACGACGGCGTTGATGCCGGCGGCGTAGGCCTCCACGACCTGCCGCGTCGCGGGGCCGGCCTGCGCCCACTGCGCCTCGGCGGAGCGGCGCACGCCCAGCGCCCGCAGGAACCGGTCGGCATCCAGCGCCGCCGCGCCGAAGGCCTCGGCCGTGCGGCCGGCGCCGATGCGGCGGTGCGTCTCCAGCTGCCAGAGGCGGTCCTGCGCGTGGACCACGCCGAGGCCGTACACCGCGTCCAGCGGATCAGCGGCCACGATGGTGGGGATGCCGTGGGCATCGCGCTCGATGCGGATGTCGCCGCGCGCGCCGGGCAGCACCAGGGTGCCGTCGTGGGCGGGCAGCGTCTTCCAGGCATACAGGCCAAGCCCCAAGGCGGCCAGCAGGGTCAGCAGCGCGATCGCGGCTAGGCCGCGGCGGATCCAGCGCATCGGTGCAAGGAGCGGGTTCGGATGCCCGCAGTGTCGCCGCCGTGCCCCACAGCCCTGCCCCGGGCTTGCCCGCACCCCGGGGCACCGATCTGGGCGGGCAAGCCCCCGCTGTTCGCGACATCGGGCCGGGAGCAAGGGCGACAACATCCGTCTTCAGATCCTGTCCCTCCGTCCGATACCTGCATCATGACTTCGCTGCTGTCCTTCCGGACCCCCGCCTCGCGCCAGCCGCGGGCGCGCGTCGCACCGGCCACGGTCGCGATGACGCGCACCGAGTGCATGCCGCCTTCGCTGGTGTACTTCGCGCCGGTGTCGGGGGGTGCCCTGGCGCGCTGCTGGCACCGGCTGATGTTCTGGCTGCTGGCGCCGGCGCCGCAGGTGCAGGCGCCGCCGCCCAACCGCCTGGGCGCGGTCAAGCGCGAGTTCGGGGCCTCGCTGGCCGATCTCGACGGCGTGGGCACCGAGCAGCTGCGCTGGCGCGTGCAGCAGGCGCACTCGCTGCGCGAGTTGTGGCACCTGCGCAGCGACGTTTACAACAGCGTCGCGCTGGCCATCAGCCAGGACGAGGCCGAGGCGCGGCTGTTGCTCATCAACCAGCACTTCCCGACGCGCGCTCCGCGCTCGCAGTTCGCACCGCTGTAGGGCAGGCCGCCATGCACACCGTCGCACCCCGGCAGTTCGGTCCGGCATTCGCCGGTCTGGCCACGCCCGACCTCTCCGGCCTTCCCCACGACCGCCAGGCCCGCGTCGCGGCCCGCCGCGCTTTCGTCGACCTGAAGCGGACCTTCATGCACGCGCTCGACGGCCTGCCCGGCGTCGAGTGGTTGGTGGCGCAGGTGCGCGCCGCCGAGGAGCCGGTGGACCTGTGGCTGCTGCGCGCACCGGCCTTCGCGGCGCTGGTCGGCGCCGATCCGCAGGTGCGCCACCGGCGCCAGCGCCTGCGGCGCGGCCTGGACTCGGTGTTCCCCGATCTCGACGAACCCAGCGGCTTCGTGCTGCTGTAGCGCGGCCGCGCTCAGCCCTCGCGCCGCACGCGCGTCGAGAACGTACGCCGGAATTTCTCGACCTTGGGCGCCACCACGAAGGCGCAGTAGCCCTGGCCCGGGTGCCGGGCGAAGTAGTTCTGGTGGTACTCCTCGGCGCGCGAATAGTTGGACCGCGGCGCGACCTCGGTCACCACACGGCCGGCACCCCGCGCCGACAGGGCCGCCTGCACCTCGGCAAGCACCTCGCGGGCCACGGCCTCCTGGTCAGGGCCTTCGACGTAGATGCCGCTGCGATACTGGGTGCCGACGTCGTTGCCCTGGCGATTCAGCGTCGTGGGATCGTGGATGACGAAGAAGATCTCCAGCAGCTCGCGCAGCGTGATGCGCGCCGGGTCGTAGCTGACCTGCACCACCTCGACATGGCCGGTGTCGCCGCCGCAGACCTGCTCATAGCTGGGATTGCGGACGTGGCCGTTGCAGTAGCCGCTCTCGACGGCGGCGACGCCGTCGACCAGTTCGTAGACCGCCTCGAGGCACCAGAAGCAGCCGCCACCGAGCGTGATGCGGGCCGGCATGGTGAGCATGTGTGAGTTCATCGAAGCTGGGTGTGCCAGGGGGCTGGGCTCCCCGGCGCGTGTCCTTACACTCCGCGCACTGTAGCCGGCGGCGTCGCCCCACCATGAACGAACTCCTATTCACCCTGGGCATCGAGTCCTGGAAGCCCTGGTTCACGGCGCTGCTGCTGCCGCCCGTTCCGCTGCTGTTGCTGGTGCTGGTCGGTGCGCGGCTGATGTTCCGGCGCCGGCTGCTGGCCTGGCTGCTGATCCTGCTGGGCGTGCTGGGGCTGTGGTTCGGCGCCACGTTCGCCCTCGGCACGACGCTGGTGCGGGAGCTGACGCGGCCACCGCCGGCGCTGATCGAGCGCGAGGTGGCCGAGCTGCGCAAGGCCACGAAGACGGCCATCGTCGTGCTGGGTGGGGGCCGGCGCGCGCTGGCCCCGGAATACGGCCTGTCCTCGCTGAACGAGCGCGGCATCGAACGGCTGCGCTACGGCATCTGGCTGGCGCGCGGCACGCAGCTGCCGCTGCTGTTCAGCGGCGGCATCGGGCACGATGCGGCCCCCGGGCCCAGCGAGGCCGAGATCGCCGCGCGCACGGCGGAGCAGGAGTTCGGCGTCAAGCTGCGCTGGACGGAAGGCCAGTCGCGCGACACCCGCGAGAACGCCCGCGCCAGCGTCGCGATGCTGCGGGCCGCGGGCATCGAGCAGATCGTGCTCGTCACGCACCACTATCACATGACGCGCGCCAGCGGCCACTTCGAGCGCGAGATGGCGCCGCATGGCATGAAGCTCGTGCGGGCCCCCATGGGCATGCCGGCGCGCGGCCCCTTCGTGGCCATGGACTGGATGCCGACCGACCGCGGCTTCGAACTCGTGCGCGTGGCGCTGCGCGAGTGGCTGGGCCGGGTGGCGGGCGCCTGATCCGCAGCGCCTCGGGGCGACAGGGCTGCGCGGGGCCGCGTCAGGCGACCAGCGCGGCCACGAAGATGCCGATCATCACGAAGGACAGCACCACCTTGGCCAGCATGCCGGCCATCATCCCCAGCCAGGTGGCCACGCCCACCTTCACGGCCTGACGGCCCGCGCCCAGGCGGTCGGCCTCCCTGCGGCGCGCCAGCGCCTCGCCGACGGCAGCGCCCACCAGGGGCATGAACAGCACGCCCACGAGCCCCATGAACAGGCCCAGCACGGTGCCCGCGGCGGCGCCCACCAGCGCCAGGCGGCTGGCGCCGGCGCGGCGGGCACCCAGAACCCCCGCCACGTAGTCCAGCAACCAGGACAGCACGGCCAGCACGCCCACCGCCACCAGCGGCCAGGTGCCCACGCGCACGAAGTCGTCGATCCAGGCGGCCAGCAGGATGCCCCCGAAGATGAACGCCGTGCCCGGCAGCGCCGGCAACACGGTGCCCGCCAGCCCCACGCCGATCAGAGCCACCGCCAGAACCCACCAAGCCGCGCTCGCGTCCATTCGACTCGCCACCCCTTCGTGCCCAGACACCCGATGATGAGGCCGACGAAGCCGCTCACAGGCCCCGGACGGAGCACCCACGCGCGGCAAGGGCACCACCCGCAGCCTTGGGCCTTCGGACCGGCATGCCGCACACTCGCGCTCGCGAAGGCGATCCCGCCCCGCACATCTGTCATTTCCGAGGAACATCACGCAATGAAGAACTGGCTCATCGGTGCCGTGGTCGTGGCCCTGGTCGCTACGGCCGTGCCCTCCATTTCCGAAGCCAAGCGGCTGGGCGGCTCCAAGTCCAGCGGCATGCAGCGCGACATGCCCGCGCGCACCGCCCCCGACGCGCCGCCGGCCAAGCCCGCCACCCCTGCCCCGGGCAACACGCCGGCGCAGCCCGGTGCCGCCGCGCCGGCCGCTGCGGGTGCCACGGCCGCCGCCGCGGGCGCCAAGCGTTCCTGGATGGGCCCGATCGCCGGCCTTGCGGCCGGCCTCGGCCTGGTGGCCCTGGCCAGCGCGCTGGGCTTCGGTGAGGAACTCGCCAACTTCCTGATGATGGCGCTGCTGGCCGTGGCCGTGATCGCGCTGATAGCCTTCCTGATGCGCCGCTTCGGCCGCAAGCCCCAGCAGCCGGCCCTGGCCGGCGCCGGCAATGGCATGGCCCGCAGCGGTGCCCAGGTGAGCTGGCCGGCGCAGGACAACGCGCCTGCGCAGCCCGCCCCGACCGCGCCCGCGCAGTTCAGCGGCAGCGCCCCGGCTGCCGGCGTGACCGACCCCGTGCCCGGCATCGGCGGAGCCCCCGCCGCCGAGCCCGCGCCGCCGGCAGCCGAGCGCAGCGTGCCCAAGGCCTTCGTGCCCGCGGCCTTCGACAGCGAGACTTTCGCCCGCACGGCCAAGATGATCTTCATCCGCCTGCAGGCCGCCAACGACGCTGCTGACCTGGAAGACCTGCGCCGCTTCACCACGCCCGAGCTGTTCGCCAGCCTGCGCATGGATATCCTCGACCGTGGCGCCACCGACAACCACACCGACGTGCGTCGCGTCGAGGCCGAGGTTCTGGACGTCACGAACGAGGAAGACCGCCAGGTCGTCAGCGTGCGTTTCCACGGCGACATCGTCGAGGATCGCGGCGGCCAGCCGCAGGCCTTCAACGAGGTGTGGCACCTCGTCAAGCCGCACGGCGACGGCGGCCAGTGGGCGATCGCCGGCATCGAACAGATGAACTGACCGCTTCCAGGCCGCGGCGCTGCGCGGCCTCGCCGCCCCGAAAGAGCCCGCCCTCAGGCAGCGGGCTTTTCTTCGCCTTCGGCGAACAGCTGCACCCACAGCCCGCGCATCCAGCGGTGCGCGGCGTCGTCGTGGGCGCGGTGGTGCCAGACCAGGCTGACCTCGAACTGCGGCAGCGCCACCGGCAGCTCGCGCATCGCCAGCCCCAGCGGTGCAGCCACCTGCGCCGCCAGCTTGAAGGGCACGATGGCGACGCCGTCGCCGGCCCGCAGCACCCAGGGCAGCGCTGCGAAGTGCGGCAGCGACAGGGGCACCCGGCGTTCGATGCCGTGCTGGCGCAGCAATGCGTCAACGCGCTCGTGGCCGGTGCCCTCGGCCAGCACCTGGACCTGTGGCACGGCGGCCAACCTCGCCGCCGTCAGCCGCGTCTTGGCCAGCGGGTGGGTGCCGGCCATCAGCAGCACATAGCGCTGCTCGAAGAGGCGGCGGCGGTGAAAGCCGGCGCGCAGATCGGGAAGCCAGCCCACCGCGAGGTCGATGTCGCCGCGGGTCAGGGCGTCACGCAGTTCGTGGCGGCCGCTGCGCAGGGCCTGCAATTGCGCCTGGGGTGACCGCTCGCGCAGTGCAGCCGCCAGGCGCGGCAGGAACACGATCTCGCCGATGTCCGACATCGCCAGCCGCCAGCGCCGTTCGCTGAGCCCCGGCTCGAAGCTGCGCGGCTGCGCCAGGCTGCCGCGGATGGCCGCCAGCGCCGCCACGATGGCCGGCGCCATGCGCTCGGCCTGTGGCGTGGGCAGCATGCCCTGCGGCGTGCGGGTGAACAGCTCGTCACCGGTGGCGCGACGCAGGCGGGCCAGCGCGTTGCTCACGGCCGGCGGCGAGAGCTTCAGCCGCTCGGCAGCCGCCACCACCTTGCGCTCGTGCCAGAGCGCGTCGAACACGCGCAGCAGGTTCAGGTCCATGCCCCGCATGATGCTTCACATTGTGAATCTAGACCGTCACACCGGCTGCATGGCGTAAATGGCCGGCCCTCGCCAGAATGCCCTGCAGACGCGCCACCCCGGTGCGGGCCGAGGAGACACGCCGCATGAAAGCAGTCGACTGGGGCAGCGCCCCGACCAGCCGCGTGCCCGGCTGGGCCTACACCGACGAGGCCGTGTACCGGCGCGAGCTCGAGCGCTTCTTCTACCGCGGCCACTGGTGCTACGTGGGGCTGGAGTGCGAGGTGCCGAACCCCGGCGACTTCAAGCGCACGGCGGTCGGCGAGCGCAGCGTGATCCTGGTGCGTGACGCTGAAGGCGCGCTGCACGTGGTCGAGAACCGCTGCGCGCACCGCGGCGTGGCCTTCTGCCGCGAGCGCACGGGCACGGTCAAGGAGTTCGTCTGCCCCTACCACCAGTGGAACTACAGGCTCGATGGCGACCTGATCGGGCTGCCCTTCCGCCGCGGCGTCAAGCAGGACGGCCAGGTGCAGGGCGGCATGCCGCCGGACTTCAGGCTCTCCGACCACGGCCTGACCAAGCTGAAGGTGGCGCGCCGCGGCGGCGCGGTGTTCGCGAGCTTCGACGCCGAGGTCGAGCCCTTCGAGGACTTCCTCGGACCCGAGGTGCTGCCCTGGTACGACCGTGTCTTCAACCCCGAGCGGCCGCTGAAGCTGCTGGGCATCAACCGCCAGCGCATCCCCGCGAACTGGAAGCTGATGCAGGAGAACATCAAGGACCCCTACCACCCGGGCCTGCTGCACACCTGGTTCGTGACCTTCGGCCTGTGGCGCGCTGATCAACGCAGCCAGATGGTCATCGACCGCCACGCCCGCCACGCCTGCATGGTGAGCCGGCGCAACGAAGGCGGCGCCGCCGCGGTGACCCAAGGCGTGGGCAGCTTCAAGGCCGGCATGGAACTGCACGACCCGCGGCTGCTCGACGTGGTGCCCGAGCCCTGGTGGGCCGGGCCCAGCGTGGTGATGATGACGCTGTTCCCCAGCCTCATCGTGCAGCAGCAGGTGAACTCGCTGTCCACGCGCCACATCCAGCCCGTGGGCGCGGGCGAGTTCGACTTCGTCTGGACGCACTTCGGCTACGAAGGCGACGACGAGGCGATGACGGCGCGGCGGCTGCGCCAGGCCAACCTGTTCGGGCCCGCGGGCTTCGTCAGCGCCGACGACGGCGAGGTCATCGAGTTCGCGCAGCAGGCCTTCGCCGCGCACCCGCAGGCGCGCACCGTCAGCGAGCTCGACGGCCACGGCGTGCAGGCCACGCCGCACATGGTGACCGAGACGCTGATCCGCGGCATGTACCGCTACTGGCGCGAGGTGATGGAGGCGGCGCCATGAGGTTCACCGGCGACGAGTGGCTGTCGCTGCAGGAGCTGCACGCCGAGTACGCCGCCGCGCTGGACGAGCGCGAGCTCGACCGCTGGCCGGCCCTCTTCACCGAGGCCTGCTCGTACAAGCTGCAGTCGCGCGAGAACTTCGACCGCGGCCTGCCGCTGTGCATCCTGCACCTGGACAGCCGCGCGATGCTGGCCGACCGCGTCTACGGCGCGCGCGAGACCATCTATCACGACCCCTACGCGCAGCGCCACGTGGGTGGCCCGCCGCGGCTGCTGGCGCGCGAGGGGGATGCGCTGGTCACCGAAACGCCGGTGCTCGTGGTGCGCACCAAGCGCGATGCCATGCCCGAGGTGCTGCTCGCCGGCCGCTACCTCGACCGCGTGGTGCCCACGGCCGAAGGCTGGCGCTTCCAGCAACGCTGGCTGGTCTTCGACAACGACCTGCTGGCCAACTCCATCGTGGACCCCGCATGAACGAACCCCACTGGCACGACGTGGCCGAGGCCGCCGCCATCCCCGACGGTGACATCGTCGCGGCACTCATCGACGGCCGCGAGATCGGCCTCGTGCGCCTGGGCGACGCGCTGCACGCCATCGACGCCACCTGCACGCACGGCAACGCCAGCCTGTGCGGCGGCTTCGTCGAGCCCGACGGCAGCGTCGAGTGCCCGCTGCACCAGGGCCGCTTCGATGTCGCCACCGGCCGCGCGCTGTGCGCGCCGCTCACGCGGGACCTCGTGGTGCACGAGGTGCGGGTCGAAGGCGGGCGGCTGCTCGTCAGGCTCCGGGCCTGACGCCGGGCTCCCCGTCACCGCCCAGCAGCGCCACGGCGATCTTGCGCATGGGGGCGGTCAGGCCGTGCTGCACCGGGCACGGTGCCGGCCCGGGAGCCTCGGACTCGGCCGCGGCCATCGGCGCCTGCAACAGCGGGTGAACCAGCGCTTTCGCGGCGCCGATCCGGCGCGTGGGGGCCCGCGGATTCATGGCGCGCCGACCGGAGTGGCCAGCCCGGCGTGCTCAGCCAGCCAGCGGTGCGCCTGCGCGCCGTCGGCCTGCGCCGGATGGAAACCGTCGCGCAGGTAACCGCGCCACAGCGGCCGCGAGACCGTCCAGAAGCCGTCGCGGCCGAACACGAAGCGCGCCGCGGCCGTCCAGGTCGATGGCCGCCACCAGCTGCCGTCGTGCCACAGGTTGTTCAGCGTCTGCCGCGCCGCGTCGAGCAGGAACAGGCGCAGCACGACGCGGAAGATGCCGGTGCGCCAGGGTTCGGCGCCCCCCAGCGCGCGGTACAGCTCGAACGCGGTGCTGCGGTGCTCGATCTCCTCGGCGCTGTGCCACTGCCACAGCTGCTGCAGCCGCTCGGGCGCCGCAGCCAGCAGCTGCGGGCGCGCCAGCAGGTACTCGGCGAACACGGCCGTCAGGTGCTCGGTGGCGGCGGTCACGGCCACCCAGTTGCGCACGTCGAGCGACTCCAACTGCTCGCGCCGGCCCTGGATGCGCCGCTCCCAGGCGTTGCGCAGGCCCTGCGCCACCAGGTGGGCGTTGAAGCGCGCGTGCACGTGGCGGTGCGTGGCCTCCTGCCCGATGAACCCGCGCACCTCGGGCTCGAAGCGGGCGCGCTCGTCGGGAGGCAGGGCGGCCAGGCCCTTCTTCAGCGAGTCGATGAACAGCTGCTCACCGGCCGGGAAGCTCATCGACAGGGCGTTGAAGAACGCGGTGCGGAAGGCGTCGCCGGCCCAGTGGCGCGGCAGCGGGGTGTCCAGGTCGATGCGCAGGCGGCGCACGGGAAGGGTGTCGTTCATCGCCGCCAGTATCGCTCCGCAGGCAGACCGGGCGGCATTGCGGCACCATCGCACCCATGATCGACCTGTCCATCCTCGACCTCGCGCCCATCGCCGAGGGCGCCACCGTCGCCCAGGCGCTGGCCACCACCACCGAACTCGCCCGCCACGCCGAGTCGCTGGGCTACCGCCGCTTCTGGCTGGCCGAGCACCACAACATGGAGGGCCTGGCCTGCAGCGCCACCGCGGTGCTGCTGGCGCACGTGGCGGCGCACACCCGCCGCATCACGCTGGGCAGCGGCGGCGTGATGCTGCCAAACCACGCGCCGCTCGTGGTGGCCGAGCAGTTCGGCACGCTGGCCGCGCTGCACCCCGGCCGCATCGAGCTGGGCCTGGGCCGCGCGCCCGGCACCGACGGGCCGACGATGCGCGCGCTGCGCCGCAGCCTCGACGGCGCGCACGAGGACCGCTTTCCGCAGGACGTGATGGAGCTGATGGCCTACCTGGGCCCGCCGCAGCCAGGCGCGGTGGTGCGCGCCATCCCGGGCGTCGGGACGCAGGTGCCGGTGTGGCTGCTGGGCAGCAGCCTCTACAGCGCGCAGCTGGCGGCGCACCTGGGGCTGCCGTTCGCGTTCGCCAGCCACTTCGCGCCCGAGATGCTGCTGGATGCGCTGCAGATCTACCGCGAGACCTACCGGCCCAGCGCCCGCCACCCCGAGCCGCACGCGATGGAGGCCGTCAACGTCGTGTGCGCCGACAGCGACGAGGAGGCCGAGTACCACTTCACCAGCCTGCAGCAGCGCTTCCTGGGCATGCGGCGCGGCGTGCGCGGCCCGCTGCCGCAGCCGGTGACCGGCATGGACGCCCTGTGGACGCCGGCCGAGCGCGAGCAGGTGATGCGCATGCTGTGGGCCAGCGCCGTGGGCAGCCTCGACACCGTGGCGCGGCAGCTCAACCGGCTGCTGGAACTGACGCGCGCCGACGAGCTGATCGTCGCCGGCGCCACGCACGACCCCGCGGTGCGGCTGCGGAGCCTGACGCTGCTGGCCGAGGCGCGCCAGCGGCTGGGTGCGGCCGTGTCCGCGTAGCCGCCCACCGGCGCCGGTGGGCGGCCGCCGCCTCAGCGGCTGCAGTACACGGGCGTGCTGGCGGCCGGCACGGTGGGCTTCGCGGTGGCAAAGGCACCCAACCGGCGGACGGTGATGTTGCAGGTGGCATCCACGTCCAGCTCGAAGAGGTGCCACCAGTTGGTGCTGCTCGTCTCGCCCGTCGAAGGCGGCACGAACAGCTCCACCGGCCGATCCGTGAGGCTCAGTTCGACACGGGCCGACGACGCACCGATCTGGCCGCTGCCCTGCCCGCTGTAGTTGTTCACGGCGTACTTGTAGGTGCCCACCATCAGCCGCGCGATCGTCACCACCTCGGGACCGAAGGCCGTGGTGTCGTCTACGTCCAGGTTGGCGAACGGCGCGCTGGTCAGGCTGCCCTTCGAGCTGTAGAAGACGGTGGCGCCGCTGGGGGTGATGAGGTAGGAGTCGAGGTCGCTGGGCTGCGCACCCCAGGTGAGCTTCATGGTCACGCCGCCGGTGAGCGCGTCGGCCAGCACCAGGCATGTCGACAGCGTGCTGTCGGCGTTGCCGGACGTGGCGCTGACCGTGTTGGACAGGCGCGCACCCGACTGCGCCACCAGCGTGGTCTGGCTGTTGCGGCGCACGGCGATCGTGAAGTTGCCGCCCGTGTCGGTCACCGCAGAGGTCGTGCCCGAGTAGTTGACCCCGTCGCCCGAGATGCGCGCCCCGCTGATGCGGGCGCCGGTGACATCGGCCACGCAGCCGGTCAGCCGCACGGTCTCCATGATCTGGTCGGCGTTCCAGGTGGTGAAGTGGGCAACGGTCCCCTCGTAGTACTGGTTCGGTGCGGTGCCGGCCAGGGTGGCCGTGCCTTCCTGCACCCATCGGCCCGCGGCGGTGTCGAAGTAGAACAGCGGGATCGTCGCCGGAGGGCTGCCGCTGCGCGTGCCCAGCGGGATGCGGATGGTCGCGGTCTGGCCACTGCGCAGGTTCAGCGGCTGTCCGGCCACGTCGCGCAGCGTCACGTTCATGGCGCCGAAGCTCTCGATCGGCTGGCTGGCCCCCGACACCACCGTGGTGAAGTCACCCGGCATCAGCGCGGTGTCCAGTGCCGGGTTGATGGGGGTGACCCGCACCTGCATGGCACCCGTGGGCACCGAGCCGTCGCTGCGCTGCACCCCTGCGGCCGGCAGCACCACGCGCGCCGGGCTGCCGCTGAGGGTGACGCTGCCGCCTGTGGCCACGTCGACCGAGGCGGTGGTGCCCACGCGCAGCAGCCGCGCCTGCACGTCCGTGCTGCCTCCCGCGCCGAGAGAGGCGATGCGCGCCGTGGTGGCGTGCGTGTCGGACTCGAAGACCACGGTCAGCCGCGAGCCGGCGGTGACGCCGCTGATGCTGAAGGCGCCGGTGGCGTCGGTGGTACCGCTGCGGCCGTCCACCCGAACGGTGACGCCGGCTACGCCCAGCGCCGTGGCGGAATCGACGGCGCGACCGCTGACGGTGCCGATCGCCGGCACGATGAGGTTGGCGGTGGCGTTGGCGCAGTTGCTGGGCGCCGCCGTCTGGCAGATGCGGTAGCCGATGTCGTAGGTGCCGCTGGTGGCCGAGGCGCCCACCTGCAGCAGGCCGGCCGCGCTGAGCGTGACACCGGAAGGCAGCGTGGTGGTGGGCGTCACGCCCACGGTGGCGGCGGTGGCCGGGGCGCCGCCAAGGGTGTCGTTGGCCAGCACGTCTCCGCTGCTGCCGATGGCCAGCGTGAAGCTGTCGGCCGTCGCCACGATGGGCGGCGCCGGGATCGTGATGGTGGCCGTGGCCGTGGCGCAGTTGGCCGGGCTGGCCAGTTCGCAGATGCGGTAGCTGAGCGAGACGGTGCCCGGCAGGGCCGATGCGCCGATGGCGACGCTGCCGTTGTCGACTGTGACACCGGCGGGCGGCGCGGCCGAGGTCAGCGCAAAGCTCACGTTGCCGCCGGTGCCGGCGACCGCCGCGGCCGAGCCGAGGCGGGCGTTGGCCCGCAGCGGGCCGCGCGCCCCGGTGGCCCGCGGCCGGGGGGCGGCCCCGGCGCACAGCGGCGGAACGGCCGGGGGGTCATACCCACC
>JBKDQY010000176.1:0-3265 GCA_046341655.1 Betaproteobacteria bacterium
CATCTACTTCAGCCCCGACCCGGAGCTGATCCCTTCGCGTGCCGTGTTCCTGGCCTCGGTGGAGCACGCCAACCTCGCGCCGCTGGCCGCGGGTGCCAGTTACACCACCAGCGCCACCGTCAAGCTGCCGCCGGGGACCGACGGGCCTTACTACATCTACGTCGTCACCGATGCCGTGCGTCCGGGTTGGGAGCCGCCCCGGCCGAATCCCGAGCGCGAGGCCCGAGAAGGCTGGGGAGATACCAACACCTCCGCCCGGGACCGGCTCTACGCCGGCAGCGCCTTCGAAGGCCTGCGCAACGACAACAACATCGGCCGGGGTACGCTCAACGTCACCTACCGGGAGCCCGACCTGGTGGTCAGCGCGATCACCGTCTCGGACCCCAACCCGGGCTCCGGCCAGACCATCACCGCCACCTGGACCGTGACCAACCAGGGCACGCGCGCCACGCGTGTGCCGGCCTGGTTCGACGGCGTGTACCTCTCGCGAGACGCGACGCTGGACGCGGGCGACTTCCCGCTGGTGGACCGGGGCCAGGGCCTGGAGCAGCAACTGGCCGCGCGCTTGACGAGCATTGCCGACGCCGCGGGCCGACCGCGGTTCCTTCAGCCGGGAGAGTCTTACACCAACTCGGCCACGTTCAAGCTGCCCAGCTCCATCAGCGGGGACTTCCGCCTCATCGTCAAGACCGACACCGACGTCTTCAACAACTCGTACGGGACCCCGAGCACGATCCGCGAAGGCCTGCGGACCGTCAGCGAGCTCTGGTGGATGCCCGACGCGGTGCTGGAGTTCCGCGACGAGGGCAACAACGTGCGCGACATCGCGCTGCCTGTCCGGTTGATCGGGCCGCCCGACTTGCGGGTGGCACGGATCGCGGCACCTGAGCGAGTGGTCGCCGGGCAGTCATTCCAGGTGAACTACGAGGTCCGCAACTTCGGCGGCGAGACGCCGGCCGACCAGGGCCGCTGGTACGACATGGTGTACCTGTCGCGCGACCGCTTCCTCGACACCTCCAAGGACCGCTACCTGGGCTATGTCGAGCACACCGGCGGCCTGGGGATGGGCGAGAGTTACGAAGCCGCCCTGAGTTTCAGCGCCCCGCGCGACTTGGAGGGCGCGTACTACGTCTTCGTCGTCACCGACCCGTCGCGGGCCGGCGGCGCAGGCGAGGGCGGCCGGGTGGTCGAGTTCGGCGGCGAGGACAACAACGACGCCGCGCCCCTGGCGCCCATGCTCATCGAGACGCCACCGCCGGCAGACCTGGTCGTGCAGTCGGTGACCGTGCCGTCCGGCGCACGCATCGGCGAGGAGGTGGAGATCACCTTCACCATCGCCAACACGTCCGCATCCACCGCGGCGATCGGCCGCTGGACCGATGCGCTGTACCTGTCGGCCGACGGCACCTGGGGGCTGGACGACGTGCTGCTGGGCCGCGTCGAGCGCGTGGGCGACGTGGCGGCCAACGGCAGCTACAGCGGCACGCTGCGCGTCAAGCTGCCACCACTCAAGCAGGGTGCGTGGCGCGTGCTGGTGCGTCCCGATCTGTTCAACGAGGTCTTCGAGGGGCCCGTCACCTACACGCAGACGGGCCTGAACGTGGCCCCCGGCGAGGCCAACAACCGCACCGCCAGCGCCGCGACGCTGAACGTTCAGGTGCCCGAGCTCGTTCTCGGCACGACGCAGGCCATCGAGCTGGGCACGGGCGCCGAGCGGCTGTACCGCATCACTGTCGAGGCGGACAAGACGCTGCGCGTGGCGCTGGACGCCAGCGCCGCCATCGGCGCCAACGAGCTGTACATCCGCTACGGCGACGTGCCCACCGGCACCAGCTTCGACGCCGCCTACTCCGACCCGCTGGCGCCCGACCAGGAGCTGCTGGTGCCCAGCACGCAGGCCGGCACGTACTACGTGCTGGTGCGTGCACGCCAGGCCACGGCCGGCGCACCCACCGCGGCCACGCTGCGTGCCGATGCGCTTTCGCTGTCGATCACGCGCGTGACGCCCGACCAGGGCGGCACTGGCGACGACGACCACCGCTGGGTCACGGTCGACATCGAGGGCGCCCGCTTTGCGGCCGGCGCGCTCGTCAAGCTCTCGCGCCCGGGCGAGTTCGAGATCGAGCCCGCGCGCTGGCAGGTGCTGGACGCCACGCGCATCCGCGCCGTGTTCGACCTGCGCCATGTGCCGCACGGCCTGTACGACCTGACGGTGATCAACCCCGACGGGCAGCGCGTCACCGAGCCCTACCGATACCTGGTGGAGCGCATGATCGAGCCGGACGTCACCATCGGCATCGGCGGCCCGCGCAACATCGAGCCCGGCGACGGCGCCGTCTACAGCGTCAGCCTGCAGAGCCTGACCAACGTCGACACGCCCTACGTGCGCTTCGACATCGGCGCCACCGAGATGGGCCGCAGCGCCGACGTGCTGCAGGGCCTGAACCTGCCCTACGTGGTTTTCGGCAGCAACGTGGGCGGCCGACCGCCCGGCGCCGCGCAGGGCAGCGAAGGCAACACGCAGGGCTACGGCACCACGCCCACCCGGCCGCTGCGCAGCGACGTGCCCTGGGCCTCGCTGGACGGCACCGTCAACACCGAGGGCTGGAACCTCGCGCCGGGCTACGCCTTCGATCTGGCGGGCAGCGGCTTCGCGGGCTTCACCTTCAACGTCCAGACCTACCCCGGCCTGGCCGAGTGGAAGAACTACGACTTCGAGGGCCTGCGCGACAAGCTCTACGCGGCGCGCCCGGACTGGAAGGCCTCCGGCCTGCTCGACGGCGGCGTGCAGGACCTCGACAAGATCGAGCGCGGCCTGGCGGCGAAGTTCCTCTCGCGAGTCCCCGAGATCCACCTGGGTCCGCTGGAGATGGCGGCGATGCCGTTCCGTTTCGACACGCTGGGCGCGGCCACGCCGCTGACGCGCGAGGAATTCATCGCCGACCAGCGTGAGCACGCCAAGAGGCTGCGAACAGCCATCCTTGCCGACGCCAGCGCCGCCAGCACCCTGACGGCGCTGGCGGCGGACGAGGCGCAGTGGGTGCAGGGCTGGCTGGCGGCGCTGGAGACCGCGGGCCTGCTGCGGCCAGCCGACGAGGCGCCGGCCATCCGCACCGACGAACTCGTTCTGAGCCTGAACGCCACGCTGGCCAGCGGCGTGCTCATCGGCCGCGCCGGCCAGAGCTACCGCACGCAGGCCGACCTGCTGGGCTTCTTCGCCAAGGTGCAGCAGTGGTACGGCGACACCGCCCGCTGGGCGGGCGAC
>JBKDQY010000177.1:0-6540 GCA_046341655.1 Betaproteobacteria bacterium
CCATGGTCGTCTTGCCGCTGCCGCTTTCGCCCACCACGCCCAGCGTGTGGCCCTTGCGGAGCTGGAAGTTGACGTTCTGCACCGCCTTGAACTCGCGCTTGCCGAACAGGCCCTGCTTCAGCCAGAAGCTCTTGGCCAGGCTCTTCACCTCCAGCACCACAGGGGCGTTCGGGTCCTTGGGCTTGGCCTGCTGCTGCGCGGCGCGGCCGGCAATGTGGTCGTCGATGACCATCAGCCGCGCCGGGTTGCCCTCCAGGCTGGGGCGGCAGGCCAGCAGCGCCTTGGTGTAGGCGTCCTGCGGGCTCTCGAAGATCTGCTTCACGGGACCGTGCTCGCGGATCTGCCCGTGGCGCATGACCACCACCTTGTCGGCGATCTCGCCCACCAGGCCCAGGTCGTGGCTGATGAACAGCACGCTCATCTGGTGCGAGGCCTTGAGCTTGCCCAGCAGCTCGAGGATCTGGCGCTGGATGGTGACGTCCAGCGCCGTGGTGGGCTCGTCGGCGATCAGCAGCTTGGGCTCGCAGGCCAGCGCCATGGCGATCATCACGCGCTGCTGCTGGCCGCCGGACATCTCGTGCGGGTAGGCCTTCAGGCGGCGCGCCGGCTCGGGGATGCCCACCTCGCCCAGCAACTCCTCGGCGCGCTTCCAGGCCGCGGCCTTCCCCAGGCCCATGTGCTTCATCAGCGGCTCGCAGAGCTGCGAGCCGACGTCGAGCACCGGGTTCAGCGAGCTCATCGGATCCTGGAAGACGCAGGCGATCTCCTTGCCGCGCAGCGTCTGCAGGTCGCGCAGGCCGAGGCCCAGCAGGTCCTGGCCCTTCCAGAGGATGCGGCCCGTGCGCTCGGCATTGTCGGGCAGCAGGTTCAGCACGCTCATCGCGGTGACGCTCTTGCCCGAGCCGGATTCGCCCACCAGGGCCACGGTCTGGTTGGCGTCGATGTCGAAGGACACGCCCTTCACGGCCTCGGCGCGCACGCCCTTGCCCATGCGGAAGGCGACGCGCAGGTCCTGGATCGAAAGCAGTTGGCTCATGGTGCGCTCACTCCAGCCCGCGCAGCTTGGGGTCGAGCGCGTCGCGCAGCGCATCGGCCATCAGCGAAAAGGCCGTCACGAAGACCGCCATGAACAGCGTGGCCGCGGCCAGCTGCCACCAGTGGCCCAGGATCAGCTCGCTCTGCGCCTCGGCCAGCATGGTGCCCCACGACACCTGGTCGACGCGCACGCCCAGGCCCAGGTAGCTCAGGATGACCTCGGCCTTGATGAAGCCCACCGTCAGCAGGCTCATGCGCACCAGCACCACGTGGCTCACGTTGGGCAGGATGTGCTTGAACATGCGGCTGAAGCTGCTGGCGCCGATGGCCTCGGCCGAGCGCACGTACTCGCGGCTGCGGTGCTTGATGAACTCGGCGCGCACCTGCCGGTACATGCCCGTCCAGCCGGTGAGCGCCAGGATGATGACGACGCTGCCCACGCCCCGGCCCACCACCGCGGCAAACGCGAAGATCAGCAGGATGTTCGGGATGCTCTCGAAGACGTTGTAGACCCACTCGAGGAAGTCGGAGATCTTGCCGCCGAAGAAGCCGCCGAAGGCGCCCAGCGCCGTGCCGATCAGCGTGGCCGCGATGGCCGCCGCCAGGCCCACCAGCACGCTGATCTCGGTGCCCTTGATGGCCTTGGCCAGCACGTCGCGGCCCAGGCGGTCGCCGCCCAGCGGCAGCGTCTCGGCCTTGGGCACCTCGGCCGTCTGGAACTGCTTGGCGCGCTCCTCCCACTCGGCGTAGCGCGGGGCCAGCGGGTCCACGGCCGAGAGGTCGACGTTGGGGCCCTGGGGCGCATCGATGGCGCCCGTGGCCTGCTTGGCCGCCGGCCCCATGAAGCCGGGCGGCGCGTTGGGCACGCCGATCTCGGCCTGCCAGTTCTTGGCCACCAGCCCCAGGGCGGCCAGCACGATGAGCACCAGGAACGCGAGGACGACGATCGCGCTGCCCAGGCCCACCCGGTCGGCCCGGAAGCGGCGCCAGGCCGCGGCCCAGACGCCCTCGCTCTTCTGCAGCTCGGTGCCGGCGGCGCCGTCGGCCGAGGTGGTGGTGATGTTGGCTGCGGTGTTCATGCCATTTGCACCATCAGCTCCATCACTTCAGCACGACCCGCGGGTCGGCGACCTTGTAGGCCAGGTCGGTGAGCAGGTTGATGAACATGGTCAGCACGGCCAGGTACACCGTGACGGCCTGGATGACGGGGAAGTCGCTGCGGTTCACGGCCAGCAGCACCTCGCGGCCGATGCCCGGGATGGAGAAGAACACCTCGATCAGGAAGCTGCCGACGAAGATGCCCGGCAGCAGCAGGCCGATGTTGGTGAGGATGGGGATGGTGGCGTTGCGCAGCACGTGGCGGAACAGCACCGTGTTCTCCGTCAGGCCCTTGGCGCGCGCGGTGCGCACGTAGTCCTGGCCCAGCTCGTCGAGGAAGAAGCTGCGGTACAGCCGCGTCTGCGGCGCCAGGCTCACCAGCAGCGCCAGGAACACCGGCAGCGGCACGTAGGTGGCCAGGTTGGTCCAGAGGTTGTCGCTCCAGCCCTGCACCGGGAACCAGCCGAGCTGGAAGCCGAACACGTACTGGCCCACGATCACGTAGACCAGGAAGCTGATCGACAGCGCCACGGTGGTGACGACGGTGAGCGTGCGGTCGGTCAGGCTGCCGCGCTTGTAGGCCACGTACATGGCGATCGGGATCGCCAGCACCACCTCGAGGATGAGGATGGGCACCATCACCGTCAGCGTGGCCGGCAGCCGCGTGGCAAACAGGTTGGCGATGCTCTCGTTGGTGGCCCAGCTCTTGCCCCAGTCGAAGGTGACGATCTGCTTGACGAAGATCCACAGCTGGTACCAGATCGGTTCGTCCAGGCCCAGCTGCTGGCGGATGGACTTGATCTGCTCGGGGCTGGCGTTCAGGCCGCCCAGCACCTCGGCCGGGTCGCCCCCGAACCACTTGAACAGGAAGAAGACCAGCAGCACCACGCCCATCAGCGTGGGCACCATCTGCCAGAGGCGCCGTATCAGGTATGCGGCCATGGGGCGGGTTCCAGGGGGTTGCAGGGCCGGGACGGCGCCGCGCCGCGTGGCACACGGCCGGCCCGGTGGGCAAGGTGCGCGAGTGTAGGGGGGCGTTCCGGCGGCTCCGGCCGGTGATTTCCCCCCTCGGCCCCGGGGGAACGCCAGCAAACGGCGTGCCGGCGGCGCACTAGACTCGATCGCTCAATCCGCACGCCCCAACCGGCCCGGCGCGTCCGCAAAGCCGCCCCGGGCCGGCTCCCCATGAAGCCCATCGTCAAGACCATCGTCCTGGGGGCGCTGAGCGCCGCCGTGCCGCTCCTGGCGCTGCTGCCGTCCATCGCGGCGGCCCAGCCGGCCGCCGCACCCGCGGCCGCCGCGCCCAGCCAGGCCAAAGTGCTGCGCCTGGCCCTGGCCAGCCGCGAGAACAACCTCGATCCGGCCCAGGTCTCCGACGTCATCTCGTCGGCGCTGGTGGCCAGCCTGTTCGACGCGCCGCTCACGTACGACCACCTGGCGCGGCCGGCGAAGCTCAAGCCGAACACGGCCACCTCGCTGCCCGAGGTGCACGACGACAACACCCGCTTCGTGTTCCGCATCCGGCCGGGCATCTTCTTCCCCGACCACCCGGCCTTCAAGGGCCAGCGCCGCGAGCTCGTGGCCGAGGACTACGTCTACTCCATCAAGCGCTACTACGACCCGGCCTCGCGCAGCCCGACGCTGTTCCACTACGAGAACGCCGGCCTGCTGGGCCTGAGCGAGCTGCGCAAGAAGGCCATCGCCGACAAGAAGCCCTTCGACTACGACACGCCGGTGGAGGGCCTGCGCGCGCTGGACCGCTACAGCTTCGAGATCCGCACCGCGCGCCCGGCGCCGCGCCTGCCCTACGTGCTGGCCAACCCGGCCATCGCCGGCGCGCTGGCGCGCGAGGTGGTGGAGCTGGACCGCAGCACCATCGGCGAGCGCCCGGTGGGCACGGGCCCGTTCCGCGTCGCGGCCTGGACCCGCGGCACGCGCCTGGTGCTGGAGCGCAACGCGAACCAGGAATGGCGCCGCTACGACGCCGAGCCCAACCCCGACGACGCCGCCGGCCAGGCGCTGGCAGCCAAGTTCCGCGGCCGCGGCCTGCCCATGCTCGACCGCGTGGAGATCACCATCGTCGAAGAAGCACAACCGCGCTGGCTGAGCTTCCTGAATCGCCAGATCGACATGGTGCAACTGCCCAACGAGTTCGTGAACCTGGCCGCGCCCAACGGCAAGGTGGCGCCCAACCTGGCCAAGGACGGCATCCGCCTGCACCAGGAGGTGGCCGTCAGCACCTTCTACACCTACTTCGGCATGGAGAACCCCGTCGTCGGCGGCTACACGCCCGACAAGGTGGCGCTGCGCCGCGCCATCGCGCTGGCCTACGACGCCGAGCGCGAGATCCGCCTGCTGCGCCGCGGCCAGGGCGTGGTGCCGCAGACCATCCTGCCGCCGGGCATCCCGGGCCACGACCCCGCACTGCGCACCGAGATGAGCCAGCACTCGCTGCCGCGCGCCAAGGCCCTGCTCGACCTGTTCGGCTACGTCGACAAGAACGGCGACGGCTGGCGCGACATGCCCGACGGCAGCCCGCTGCTCATCAGGCACCGCACCGAGACCTCGCAGTTCAACCGCGAGCTGCAGCAGCTGTGGCAGAAGACGCTCACCTCGCTGAACATCCGCGGCGAGTATTCGCAGGCGCAGTGGCAGGAGAACATCAAGGCCAGCCGTGCCGGCCAGCTGATGATGTGGAGCACCGGCTGGGTGGCGGCGCTGCCCGACGCCAGCTACTTCACCGACGTGATGTACGGCCCCAACAAGGGCCAGAGCAACCACGCGCGCTTCAACCTCCCCGAGTTCAACGCGCTGCACGAGAAACAGCGCGCCATGCCCGACGGGCCCGAGCGCTTCGAGCTGGTGCACCGGGCGCTGAAGCTGGGCGTGGCCTACATGCCCATGAAGGCCACCGCGCACCCGGTGAACAGCTGGCTCACGCACGCGGGCGTGGTGGGCTACGTGCCGCACCCGTTCGTGCGCGACTACTGGCGCTACATGGACATGGAAGGCCCCGCCACCGCGCCCTGAGCGCCCCACCCGCTGGAGAGCCCACGCCATGAAGCGCCGCGACACCCTGGCCCTGACCGCCGCCGGCATCGGCGGCCTGGCCCTCCCGCTGGCCGCGACTGGCGCCGCGCCGGCCACCGCGGCCGCGCCGCGCGTGCTGCGCACCACCTTCCCGGTGGCCGAGACCGGCTTCGACCCGGCCCAGGTGTCGGACATCTACTCGCGCATCATCACCGCCAACATCTTCGAGGCGCTGTACGGCTACGACCACCTGGCGCGGCCCGCGAAGATCGTGCCCGTCATCGCCGAGGCCATGCCCGAGGTGGCCGACGAGTGGCGCGAGTTCACCATCCGCATCAAGCCGGGCATCTTCTTCACCGACGACCCGGCCTTCAAGGGCCAGCGGCGGGAGCTGGTGGCGCAGGACTACGTTTACTCGATCCTGCGCTTCGCCGACCCGGCCACCAAGAGCCCGCTGTTCTCGAGCGTGCAGAACTGGGGCATCGTGGGCCTGGACGAGCGCCGCAAGCAGGCCATCGACGCCAAGAAACCCTTCGACTACGACACCCCGCTGGAGGGCCTGCGCGCGCTGGACCGCAGCACGCTGCGCTTCCGCCTGAAGGAGACGCGCCCGCGCTTCGTCGAAAGCCTGTGCGTGGGCGACCTGTACGGCGCCGTGGCGCGCGAGGTGGTGGAGTTCTACGGCGACAAGATCATGCAGCACCCGGTGGGCACGGGGCCGTTCCGCCTGGGGGCCTGGCGGCGCTCCTCGCGCATCGTGCTGGAACGCAACCCCACCTACCGCAAAGTGACCTGGCAGGCCGAGCCCGCCGCCGACGACGCCGAGGGCCAGGCTATCGCGAAGAAACTGGCCGGCCGGGCGCTGCCGCTGCTGGACCGCGTCGAGATCGACATCATCGAGACCGCGCAGCCGCGCTGGCTGGCCTTCCTGAACGGCCAGCACGACCTGATCGAGCGCATGCCGTCGGAGTTCATCGACCTCGCCATGCCCGGCGGCAGGACGGCGCCGCACCTGGCCAAGCGCGGCATCCGCGGCGTGCGCACGCTCACCTCCGACATCACCTTCCTGTACTTCAACATGGAAGACCCGGTGGTCGGCGGCCTGGCGCCCGAGCGCGTGGCGCTGCGCCGCGCCATCAGCCTGGCCACCGACACCGGGCGCGAGATCCGCACGCTGCGCAAGAACATGGCCATCCCGGCGCAGAGCCCGGTGGCGCCCAACCTGACGGGCTACGACCCGGCCTTCAAGAGCGAGATGAGCACCTACGACCCGGCGCGCGCCCGGGCGCTGCTCGACCTGTACGGCTGGACCGACCGCAACGGCGACGGCTGGCGCGAGCAGCCCGACGGCAAGCCGCTGGTGCTGCAGATCGCCAC